>JBQTJL010000356.1:0-3157 GCA_052387135.1 Methanobacteriota archaeon
CGGACAGCCTTTGGGTCGTCGTCGCGGGGACGGGTTTCCTCGTGGCCCTCCTCCTTCACAACCTCTTCTCGTTGGAGCTCAAGGCAAGGTCCCGCGATTTCGGCGTCCTTCGGGCGGTCGGCGCGACCCCTCGCGAGGTCGCGGGCCTTCTCTCGGCGCGCGCGATGTTCCTCGCGGGGATCGGCCTCGCGATCGGGACCGCCGGCGTGCTGGGCGGCCTCCGCCTCGCGCCGACCTTCGTCGCCGAAGCCGCGCGGTTCGCCTCGCCGTCCGGCCGCACGTTGCTCGTCGTCGCCGGCGTGGTGCTCGTCTCGGCCGCGGCCGGCGCCGGGCTCGTCGTCGCGCGCGTCCTCCGCACGCCGGCGCGACGCCTCCTCGGGGGCTCGCCATGATCCTCCGGGGCCCGATCGGCGTCGCGATCGCGCTCCTTACCGTCGTCCTCGCGCTCTCGGTCGCGTTCGGCGAAGGGCTCGGGCGCTCGCCGCGGTTCCTTCTTGGGGACGCGCCCGGGCTCATGGTGATCTTCGAGCCCGCGAACCCGAACCCCCTGAAGAGCCGCGTCGACGTCTCGATCGCGCATTTCGTCGCGGGCTCCGAACTCGTCCTTGGGGCAAGCCCGGAGATCTACGCGCCCGCGATGGTCGATCGCCGCCCCGTGCTGGTGCGCGGACTCGAGCCGGCGTCGTTCGTCGCGCTCGCCGAAGAAGAGTACCGGCTGGAGGGCGCGTGGCCCTCCGCCGGCGAGGCCGTCGCCGGCGAGCGGCTCGCGCGCGCGTTCGACCTCGAGGTCGGCGACCGCTTGACGGTCTCGGGCTCGTGGCGCGCCACGTTCCGCTCGTTCCGCGTCTCGGGCCTCGTCGCGGCCGAAGGCCCCGCGGGGGACGAGCTCCTCGTGGCGCTCTCGGACGCTCGCGCGCTCACGAACGTGGCCCCGGGCGAGGCGAACCTGATCCGGCTCCGCTCGTCCGAGCCGCCGCGCGTCTCCGAGCTCCTTGCCGCAAGCGGACCCGAGTTCACCGTCGAGAACCTCACGGTCGAACCGGCGCGCCCGATCCCGCGCGAGCAGGCCTTCGCGCGCGTGCGCATCGGGAACTGGGGCCCCGTCGGCGGCACGAAGCCGCTCACGCTCCGCATCGACAACGAGACGATCGCCGAGCGGGCCGTCCATGTGCCGGCGCGCTCGTGGGTCGAGGTCGAGTTCCCCTTCACCGTCGCGACGCCGGGGACGCACGTGGTCCGCGTGAACCCGAACCGCACGATCGAGGTCGCGGTCCCGAACCTCACGGTGCAGGGGCTCCCCGAGGTCGTCGGGACGAACGCGACCTGGTGGTCGAACGTGGTCACCGAGCAAGGCGCGCTGGTCCCCGGAACGACGGTCGCGTGGGACGGGGGATCGGCCGTGGCCGCGGAGAACGCTTCGTTCGCGTGGTCCACGCCGCGGGCCGGACGGTACACGCTCGTGCTCACGGGGCCCCAAGGGGAGCGGGGGACGTTCCGCGTCCGCGCGGTCGACCCGGACTACCTCTACCTCCCGTCGTTCCGCGTCGTCTCGTTCTCGGTCGTCCCCTCCCCCGTCGAGGCGGGTCGCCCCGCGTCCGCCGTCGTGCGGTTCGCGAACGACGGCGGGGCGCCGGGCGAAGCGTCCGCCGACGTCGTCGTAGACGGTGTTGCGGCCGGCTCCGGCACGATTCGCATCGGGTCCCTCGACGAGGCCGATCTCCTGATCCCCGTCGCGACGAGCGCGGTCGGACAACACCGCGCCGCGTTCGGCCCGCATTCGGCGGACTACAACGTCGTCCCCGCGGCCGCACGCCCATCCACGCCGCTTCCCCCCGAGCTTTCGCCGGACGCGCCTCCGCCGCCGCCGGTCGAGGCCGCGCCGCCCCCGCTTGCCGCGACCGCCGGCCAGGACATCGAGTCGTTCCTGTCCGAGACGATCGGCAACGTGAAGCTCGCCGTCGCTGCGTTCTCCGCGGCCGCGCTGCTCCTTACCGCGATGGGCGTCGCCTCGGTCGTCTCCCGCGAACTTGCCGCGCGGGCGAGCGTCGTCGGCACGCTCCGCTCGATCGGGGCCTCGCCGGGTTTCCTCCTTGTGCAGGCCGCGCGGGATGCCCTCCTCGTCTGCGCTTGGAGCGTGCCCGCCGGCATCCTCGCGGCGACGGTGGTCATGGAAGCGCTGTCGCGCTGGGGCCTGCTCCGCGGCTTCGGCCACGCGATCGTGCCCGTCTGGGGCGTCGAACCCGCGATCCGGGTCGCCGTCGCGATGATCGCGACCGTCCTTGTCGTCGCCCTCGTCCGGCTACGTTCCCAAGTCCGTGAGACGATCGTCTCGTCGGTGCGCCGCGCGCCCTCGGCCGGCGAGTCCGCGGTCCCGCTTTCGCGCGCGCTCGGGGAGGCGCGATGAACCGGCGTTCGCTCCTCCTTCTTGCCGCGGTCGGGCTTGCCGCCTTCGCCGTGCGGGGTGCGCTCGTCGCCATCCGCATCGACCTTCGGTGGTCGCTGTACGCGCCCGAAGCCCTCGCGTTCGTCCCCCGGAAGGCGTTCCTTCTTGCCGCGGTCGCGGCGTCGTCGCTCGTCGCGGTCCTCGCGGCGGTCGTGGCGGAGCGCGCGACGGGCTCGCGCGGAGCGGGCGCCTTGGCGGGTCTCGTTGTCGCCGCGTCCGGCCTCGCCGCCGCCGGGTTCGGCGGAAGTGCGACGGCCTCGGTCGCCCTTCTTGCGGCGCTTCTTTGCGCGACGACGCTGCCGGGCCGGCTCGCGCCCGCGCCCTACGCGATCCTTCCGTTCCTTGCATCCGCGGCCATGCCCGCGTTCGTCGGGGGGGCGGTCGTGCTCCTTGTGCCCGAGCTTGCGGCCGCGCGGCGCTCGCTTCGTGGGCGCGAGCTGTCGATCCCGTGGGCGTTCCGGCGCTTCGCGATGCCGGCCGGGGCGGTCGCCCTGTCGGTCCTCCTCCTCGTCGCGCGTTCGGGGCCGCGGGACGCGCTCCTTGCGACGTCCATCCTTGCGGGCGCGGTGCTCGCGTCGGCGTTCTACGAGCTGTTCGTGCTCACGCCCCTCTCCGCCGGCGAGCGCCGCGGGGCGACCGCCGTCCGCTGGACGCTCGGCTTGCCTCCGGTCGCCCTCGCCGGGCTTCTCGTCGCAAGCGACCGCGTCGTCCCCA
>JBQTJL010000357.1:0-2610 GCA_052387135.1 Methanobacteriota archaeon
TCGGTCTCGAGGCGGGCGGTCGCGTCCGGGGAGAGCCCGAGCTTCGCCCGGAGCCCGTCGAGCAACGCCCGCTCGTCACGGCTCATCGCGCCGTCGGCCCAGGCGAGGCGGGCCGCTTCGAGATAGACGTCGGCGCGCTCGTCCTCCGTCATCTCGCGGGTGGCCTTCGCGTCGGGCACCGCCACGTGGGCGACCCGCTCGGCGATGCGTTGGATCGGCGCGATCGCAAAAAGGAGGAGCCCGGCCATGATGCCGCCAACGGCCCAACCGAGGGATTCGGTGAGGTAGTTCTGGGCGAGCTGCGCCGCGATGAAGAACACGGCGATGAAGGCCGCCGCGATCGTGCTCTGCTGCACGGTCCAACGGATCTTCACGTCGACGTCGAGGAGTTGGGACCGCACCATCCCGTACGCGACGACCCCGAAGTAGAGCGTGAACGCTACGAGATTTCCCCCGTAGAAGACGATGGTCGCCGCGCGGTCCTGGAAGGCCGTGCGGATCGTGGGATCGAGGCCGGGGTCGGAGCCGGACCCGATTCCGAAGATCAGGGGGTACAGCACGAACGTGGCGAGCACGAGCCAGCCGTCGCGGATCCCGAACGCCGCGACGAAGGCGCCCGTCCTGCGTCGCGCGAGCGTCCCCGGGCGCGTGCCCACGAACGCGACGATCGAGGCCACGAGACCGTACGCGGCCACGAACGCGAACGGGACCCATTCGTACGCGGCCCAGGGCCCCTGCACGAAGTCGAATTCGGCCCCCTCGCCCGGGTCGGGGACGACCCGGAGGAGGTACCGGCCCGGCGCGACGAGGACGGTCGCGGCCGCGACGGCGGCGGCAACCGCAAGCACGACGGCCGCGGCACGCGTGCGGAAGGGGCGCGTGATCCGGACGTCGAGCGCGTGGCCAAGGAACGCGAGGTAGACCCATGGCACCACGGCGATGCCGAGGGCCGTAAGGAGGAACGCGGACGCGGCCCAGGCCGGTTCCGTCGCGAGCCCCGCGAGGCCGTACCCGGGCCCCAGATCACTCCTTCGAAGAAAAGGACGAGCGCAAGGAGTCGGTTCGCGGGTCGGCGCGGAGCGACCACGTAGACGAACCATGCAAGCGACCAGGCGACCGCGAGGGCCAGGGCTGGCAGCAGGAGCCACGGCGTCCAGTGCCAGTTGGCGGGATTCAAGGTCTCGCCCGGTTGCCCCACGTTCGCAGCCTCCCTCCGCCTCTTAGCGTTTCCCTCTGGGTGAAATATAATAGAGGAGGCCCTCTTATGCGGGCCCATGCAGGCGCCGGACTGGGCCCCCATTCGGGACATCCTCGACGGAAAGCACACGGGGAAGCAGGTCTCGATCCGCGGCTGGATCTACCGGATCCGTACCTCCGGGAGCATCGTGTTCTCGGTCATCCGGGACCCCACCGGCGTCGTCCAGTGCACCGTGAAGAAAGGACGCGTCCCCGACGCCGCCTTCGACGCGGCGAAGGGGACGCACCAGGAAGCGTCCGTCGAGCTCCGCGGCGAGGTCGCGGAGGACCCGCGCGCGCCCGGAGGGTACGAGGTGCGAGCGACCGAGTTCCGCGTGGTGGGGCCCGCGGTCGAGTTCCCGATCCAAGAGCACCAGAGCCCCGAGCTCCTCCTCGACAAGCGCCACCTGTGGCTCCGGAGCCGCAAGCTCACGAACGAGATGCGCGTGAAGGCCGCCCTCCTTCGCGCGTTCCGCGAGTGGTTCGACGAGAACGGGTTCATCGAGACGACGCCCTCGGTGATCACGACGAACGCGTGCGAAGGCGGGTCGACGTTGTTCACGTTCGATTACTTCGGGCAGAAGGCGTTCCTCTCGCAGTCGGCGCAGATGTACCTCGAGGCGCTCTGCTTCTCGCTGGGGAACGTCTACTCGCTCACGCCCTCGTTCCGCGCCGAAAAGAGCCGCACGACGAAGCACTTGACGGAGTTCCAGCACCTCGAAGCGGAAGAGGCGTGGGTCGACGTCCACGGCAACATGGAGATCCAGGAGAGGCTCGTCTCGCACGCGGCGCGTCGCGTCGCCGAGTGGAGCGAGGCGGAGCTCGTGGAGCTTGGCCGCGAGCCCTCCGACCTGAAGAAGATCACGACGCCGTTCAAGCGCGTGACGTACGACGACACGGTCGATCTTCTCCGGAAAAAAGGCCTCGAGATCGAGTGGGGCGAGGACTTCGGCGTCCCGCACGAGCGCGCGATGATGGAGGGCGAGGAGAAGCCGGTGTTCATCACCTTCTGGCCCGCCGAGATCAAGGCGTTCTACATGGCCGAGGACGAGGACGGCGTGCACGCGCGCTGCGCGGACCTGCAGGCCCCCGAAGGCTTCGGCGAGATCATCGGCGGCTCGGAGCGCTCTCTCGACGTCGACCGGATGACGGAGCGCCTGCGGAAGGAAGGCGCGGACCTTGCGGCCTACGAGTGGTACTTCGACCTCCGGCGCTACGGCAGCGTGCCGCACTCCGGATTCGGGCTGGGCACCGAGCGGGTCCTCACGTGGCTCGTGAAGGGCGAGCACATCCGGGACGCGACGCCGGTCCCCAGGACGATCAACCGCGCGTATCCGTAAGGAATGAGCTACGCGGAATGAGCTACGCGGAATG
>JBQTJL010000358.1:0-4429 GCA_052387135.1 Methanobacteriota archaeon
TCGAGAGCGGAGCCGCGGGGTCCCTTCGGTGGAGCGGCTCGGACCGAAGGTTGAAGGCGGCCGGCTCGGCCTCGCGGTCGGGCATCGTCGGGAAGCCTAGGTCGAGGCAGCGCGACTCGTCGACGCAGGCGCGGTCCTGGAAATGGAGGACGAGCTCGCGGAAGGCCGCGCGCCCGCCGCCCGGGAGGACGTCGACCACGTGCGCGACCGCCTCGGGCGACGCCGCGACCGCGGACGGCGACGCCATCGGCGGGTCGGGGTCGGCACGGGTCGGCGACACCCAACGCGAGGCCGCGGGCTCGACGACGAGCGAGCCGAAGAGGCCGTGGCGCCAGGTCTTCAAGCCGTCCACGTGGTCGTGGAAGTACACGGTCCCGAGCTCGACGTCGGGGTACCAGCGGTAGTTCACGAACTCGTAGCCCACGGCCTCCGCCGCACCGAAGAAGGAGCCCGCGTGCGCGGACGCGAGCGGGCGGTCGAGCGTGACCACGCCGCGGACCGCGGACGTCGGAGCCGACGGGCACGTCGGCGAGACCGGGTTCCCGGCCGCGTTGAGGCGCGTGAGCCCCACGAGCTTCGCGGTCTCGAAGGCAGGCTCGCCGAGACCGATCCCAAGGAGCGAGCCGGCCTTCGGCTGGTTCGCGGCGTCGCAGAAGGCGCGCACGTCGCGGACCGTGATCGCGGTGGCACCCGGGGTCGCCGGGACGCGGAGCTTCGTGCCGACGGGGGCCGATGGGTCGCCCGCGTCCTTTGCGCGGTCCGAGCCGTCGATCGACCGGACCGTGGTCTCGTAGTTGAAGCCCGCGACGACGCCGTCGGAGGCCTGCACGTCGAACTGGACGAGGTGGATGTGGATGTTCGTCTTCGTATGGATCCCGCGCACGAGGTCGCCCGCCGCCTTCTCGTGGAGCGCGCTGGAGAGCGTCACGTCGACGCAGTCCCCGGCGTTCGCCCGGAGCACGATGCTCGTGGGCGCGGCACCCGGCGCGGTGTTTTCGGCGCGGTCCTCGGCGCGGACGAACACCATCCCGTCCGTGTCGACGTCGAACGCGTTGTAGGGGATCGTGACGGGTTGGGCGACCAGGTTGTACCGGAGGACCCGCGACTCCGCGGGGCAGAGGCCCTTCGGGGCCTGCTCCGTCACGGTCGGCGTAAGGTAGGGCGCCGGCCCGTGCTCCGGCGCGAACGGCGGACGCTCGCCGAGGTGGGGTCGCAGCAACGGATACGCGAGCCGCCCCGTCAAGGGATCGAAGAGGATCTCGGGGCGCTCACCGGCCGCGAGGCGCCCCGGCGCGTCGGCGGGGTAGTTCGGCCACACCTCGCCCGTCTCGGGCTCGCCGCGATACAGCGGCCCCTGCGGTGTTGCGACCACGTCCCAGTCCCAGACCGAGGCGTCCTCGGGGCCGGGGCGGCCCGGCGGCGGAAGCTGCGAGCGGACCCACGCGTCGATGTTCGCGCTCGTGATCACCGTCGAGTCCGGGAGGACGGTCCCGGGGAGCCCCACGGTGTTTACGGCGGAGGCGACGGCGCCGCCGCGGTCCGGAAGCGGAACGAGGCCGGCCTTCAGGGTGTTCAGGGTCCGCCAGAAGCTCCACATGCCGGCGACGTAGTGCTCGACGATGTGGCAGTGGAAGAGGAAGTCGCCCGCGGACTGCTGGACGCCGCCGGAGCCGCCTTCGGGCTCGAGGTTGAAGGACTCTCCGGGCCCGACGTTCTGCACGTCGAGCCGCTGCGACGCGGACGTCGGCACCGGGTTCGTCTTCAGGAACCCGGCCGCGAACTGGGACGGCTCGGCAAGAGGCGTCATGCGCCACCGGATGCCGCCTCCGTGCAGGTGGTGGATGTGGTGCTGGCCCGGGCCGGCGTTTGCGAACCGGAACTTCACGGGGTCGCCCACGTACGAGGTCGGGATGTCGACGCCGGGATCGCCGTTCGTGTAGCTTCCGTAGGCCTGCGACTTGTCGTGGCCCCTCGCCGCGGCCCCTTCGAGGTTCAGGGAGTCTTGGTGGTCGAAGCGCGTGAAGAACGGCTCCGAGCGGAGGTTGATCCCCTTGGTGCCCGGCCCGTATTCGCCGTACGGGCTCACGACGTCCATCGCGCGAAGCTGCCAGGTCGTAAGCTCGATCGAGTCGTGGTAGATCTGGACGAACTCGCGGAAGTCCGGTTCGTCGCCGGGCATGTCGATGATCGCGTGGAGCCCGCCGTGCGCGGGTGTGGTCCCGTCTTTTTCGGAGAGCCACGCCGAGCCCGCGGGTTCCGCCGCGAGGACGCCGAAGAGCCCGTGCCGGGTCTGGAACCGCGGGTCCGCGTGGCTGTGGAGGTAGTGCCCGCCCTCCATCCCCGGCCATGGCGGCACGTAGAACGAATAGACCCTCGCGGAGCCGGTCGGGACGAACCCCGCCTGCCCGTCGTCGCGGGGCGAAGAGACGACCGAGTGGACGTGGAGGCCCACGGCCTCCGGAAGCACGTTCACGAGGCGGACCGTGACGCAGTCGCCGACGTGAGCCCGCATCACGAGCGGCGCGGCGAGCTCCGAGACGTCGACCCGGCCCTTCGGCGCCGTCGCCTCCGGTGCCGCAAGCGCCGCCGCGGCGGCCTCCGAGAGCGCGGCCGCCTCCGCGACGGCCGTCCCGAGGTCGCCTCCCGCGAACGCGTCGCGCATCCCGAGGACGGGCCCGGCAAGGTCCCCGAGTCCCGCGCGCGAAAGCTTGTCGCCGACGTCCGAAAGGAGGGGCACGACGTCGCCGTCGAGGACGAAGAGACGCCCGTGGAGGTCCATGTCGCCCCAGTGGTTGTACGAGACGGGGACCGGCAGGGCGACGACGCCGAACACGCGGTCCGGCGCGTCGGGAGGGCAGGGACCGAGGGCGGAACTGGAGGCCGGGCCGTCGCCGTATCCGGCCGAGCCCGCACCCAAGGGGGTCGTAACGGTCGTTCCAAGCGCGAGTAGCGCCGTCACGACGACGGCCAACACCCTCGGTCGATCCGATCTTTGCATCTGCCTTCACCTGCCCCCGGTTCAGTGTGTATGCGCCTAGGGCGAATCCTCGGGCGGCTCCGTCGGCATCGCCGGGACGGCCGCGTGCGCGATGTTCATGGTGCCGTTCATCGTCGCCCCGTGGATCCCGCAGAGGAAGAACAGCTTCGCCGTGAGGTTCCCGTATTCGATGTACGGGCGCGTGCTGTTCGCGATGTCGCACTGGCCGATGTTCGTGCAGGGCGTGCGTCCCTCGCGCGGCGCCGCCTGGGTCTCCGAGCAGACGACGGCGCTCGCGGTGCCGACGCGGGCCTCGACGCTCTGGTTCGAGACGTAGACGCCGTCGCCGGTCTCGTTCGTCGTGAGGTTCGGGATCCAGTCCCACGAGTGCTTCCACGTGAGCCGGACGTTCTTCGACTGACCCGGGTTCACGTTCTGGAGATCAAAACAGAGGTTCTGGTTCGCGTTCCGGCTCGTCGCGGGCCGGTGCGCGAGCGCGTCGAGGTTCCGGAACGTCACCCGCTCGCCGGACGTGATGTTCACGCAGTCCGGTCCCCAGCCCGTCATCTCGCCGCCGGCCGGGAGCGCGTCGACCGTGACGTCGCCGTTCTCCGATTGCCGGCATCCCATGCTGAGGCCCTGTCCGATCCCCGCGACGCCGACCGCGGCCACCATCACGACCGCGAGCGAGACCGCCTTCCTTCCGATGCGTCTCTGTCCCGATTCCATGAAACAGCCTCCCCAGGCGTCCTACGCGCGAGCGAGCGTTTGCGGGAAGGATAACGCTTCGTTTGTCCTCCGCGCGGTGAAAAACGCGCGCGAATCCGAAGCGGATTGGCGCGTCTCCGAAACGCGTTGGCGCGTCTCCGAAACGACTCGACGCGATGGGCGCTGCCCCTAGCGGGCGACGCCGACCTCGACGGTGGAGCGTCGCCCGGGATGCTTTTTCGACGCGGCGACCACGCGGACGCGCGGGGCCCCTCCCTCGTCTCCTTTGGGGGCGCGGAGAGAAAGCCACAGCCCTCGTTTCTCGCGGGCCTTCAGCGGGACCTCGGCGAGCCCCAGCGTCGCCTTCCACTTTTCGGGCACGCCCTCGACCGAGAGGAGCGCGACGTCGTCCGAGCGCCCGTGGTTCTTCAGCGTGACCGGGATCAGGGCCACGCGCTTCTCGTCGAGCGGCTTCCACGGCTCGGGCGCGGCGATCGCGACGCGCGGGTTGTACTCGTACCAGAGCAGGGCGAGGGCGAAGGCGAGGGCGATGGCGAGGACGATGCCGACGTTCCGCGCGGTGTTGTCCGGGGCCGGCGGGGGGGGCGCCGGGCTCACGATCGCGGTCGCGCCGGCGGAGGCGGTCGGAGCGTCGCCGGCGAAGACCACCATGGTGGCGGTGAGGGTGAACGCGTACGACCGCGTGCCGTTCCTCGCGTCCGCGCCCGGGATCACCGAGACGAC
>JBQTJL010000359.1:0-4978 GCA_052387135.1 Methanobacteriota archaeon
CGCATCGTGGTTCACCTGCCGGAGTCCCGGCCAGACGAACCAGCCCGTCGCCACGAAAGGCGCTACCGAAACGAGCCCGCCGTCCGCCGACCAACCACCGGCGGCAGACCTACATGCCCACTTGTTAGCGAGCCCGGGATCGTTCCCTCCTGCATGGGGCTCGGCTCCGCGCGCGGTCCCGTTCCCGTCTTGCATCATCCTCCTTGTTCCCCTTCCACCTCAGCCCGGATCTCTAATGCCCGCCGGTGGCCAATCCCGAGGTTCTCGGCCACCTCGGCGAGGTGCGTCTCCTCGCGGCGGGTTATCACCCCGTCCCGCATCGCAGCCCGAAGCGCGGCGCGGTATGTGGCCTCGCTGCGGGCCGCCACGCTGCCGGTCGACGGATGCCCGGAGATCGGCACCGCCTTCTCCGCGATGCGGTCCGCGAGGCGCGAGAGCGGCGCGATGGCGAAGACGAGCAGGCCGGCGGCGAGGATGCCGAGGTACGTCGAGCCGATGGTCTCGCCGAAGAATTCCTGCGCCGTCTCGCTGACCACGAAGAAGACCGCGACGAAGACCGCGGCGATGGTCGTCTTGCTGATGGTCCATCGGACCTTGACGTCCACGCCCAGGAGCTGGTGGCGGAGGATGGCGTAGGCGAACACGGCGACCCCGAGGAGGCGCATGAGGCCGGAGCCGCCGGCGAAAGCCCACTCGGGCCACAGGGAGAACGTGACGTTGCCAGCGAGCGAGGCGCCGAGAGTGACCCAGGCGACATTGCGTGCGAGCTTGGGCGGTCCGCGTGTCATGTTCCACAGCCAAAGGCCCGCGTAGGCCAGCATGATGACGAAGCTCCCGATTTCGGCAGCTTGCACGACGGCGTCGGTGGACCCGAACCCGAGCCCGCCCCGGGGACGCGCCCAGAAAGCGTGCCAAACGACGAGCCCCGCGCTGCCCAGCGCGAGCTGGCGTCGTACGGCTTCGTCGCCCGCCGCTTCGCTTCGGTAGCGCAGCGCGAAGAGGAAAAGCGCCGCCCACAGGGCGCTATTGAACAGCGGGTACGCCACGAACGAGGCGAGGTAGACGCCCGTCGAAACCCCCTCCCCGAATGTTGACCGGAAGGCCTGGATGGCGGATGCGGCGTCGGCCCAGTAGAGCGCGAAGATCACAACGGACACGACCGTGAACACCGCGCCCGTGAGCGCGAGGATCCTCGCCTTGTTCTCGCCCAGTGGGCGCGGGAACGAGAGGACGACGGACACGAGAGCTGCCGAAGCGACGACGGCAAGTCCCGCCGCGAGCAGCAGTAGCCCGTCTTGGACGAGGCCTGTGAACCACCGGCCCCAGGCAACGGCCAGCACGCCATACGCCACGCCGAACGCTGCCGCGAAGACGCCGAAAGCGACGTTTCCGTCGCGCCTGGGCCGGACGGATGCGACGTAAGCACCGAGCGCGAGGAGCAGGACACCGCTTGCGATGTCTGCAGCAAGGGGTGCAGGCAGGTCGACCGACATCACGGCTCCCCTCCTTCGTCCAATGGGTCGACGCCGAAAGCGTCGCGCAGCAGCGACGCGGCGCCCTCCCGGCGCTTCGGCGAGTACGTCCCGAGGAGTTCACGGACGCGATCCCAGTCGAGGTCTGCTCCGTGACGCTGCGCCATGAGCTCGATGTGCTGCTCGTACTTCATGACGAGAAGGGGCTGGCCTTCCGCGGCGCGGTCGGCCGCCGCGACAGCCTTCATCGCGACGACGTGCTCGGCGCAGGCGGCCGGGCCCCAATCCGTCTCGACCGCGTCCCGTGCCACGAGGCGCGCGGCGGCGGGCGGGATCATGCCGCTTGAGGGCAGGATGACGTCGCCTGTCCAGGCGGGGACCGCGTCCGGGTCGCCGCCGGGCGTCGGGCGCGAGAGGCTCACGACGCCCCAGCCCGGCTCGTCGTGGACGAGCCCCTCGTGCGCGGCGTGTTCGCGCAATGCCTTGCGAAGGGCCGCGGGTCGTCGCACGCCGACGGCCACGACATCGGTGTCCTTGCTGCGGACTTGGATGTCCCCGGCGGCGAGCGCCGCCGTCGTGCCCACGAGGACGCCTTGGAGCCCCAGCACCTCGAGCAGCTTCAGCAGGTACCGGGCCACGTCCTCGGGTGCGGCCTCGGCCGGGGGCGCGCGCGGCTCGCTCAAACTGCCCCACCTCCTTCGATGGCAGCTCGAGTGGTGCGTCGCAGGGCCGTCACGCCGGCGGCGCGGACGCGGTCCTTGAGCCAGGCCGGGTGCCGGACGAGGTTCGGGCTCTCCGGCATCTCGTCGTCCAAGGGGACGACCTTGAGGCGGCGGGTCGCGGCAGCCAGCGCGTCGCGTCGCACGTCGAGCCTGGGCCCGGCATCGAGCGCCGCTTGGACGAGGTCGGCGTCCCCCGTCGAGGCGAGAAGCGCAAGGGCGTCGAGCGGCGACGTGCACGGGACCGACGCGACGGCCACAGGAGGCGAGGCATCGCTCGGGACGGGGACGCTGCACGTACGTGGCGGTTCCTGGAGGCGCATGCGGGCGACCTGGGGAGGCAAGGTCCCGAGATCCGCGTCGGGCGGCAGGACCAGGATGGCATGGGGGAGTTCCATCCGGATGGCCGCGCGTACGGGGAGACAGGCGAAGGCCCGCTCCCCCTCGCCGAGAAGCAGGTCGTTGAGCAGGAGGACCTCTCGATGGTAGGGGCCGGGTTCGGCGAGGAGCAGCCGACGCACGCCCTGCCGCGGAACGCCGTACGCGCCGTGCGCCGTGTGGAGGATGAGTCCCCACCGAGCCAGCTCTTGCAGGTAGCGCGTCACGGACGAGGGCCCGACCTCGAGGGTCTCCTCGATGGCGGCCCGGGGCGTGTGCAGGCCCTCGGACGGGAGGGCAAGGTACGCGGCGAGCGCGCGGGGGGTGAGGCTCGATAGAGGGGGAGGGTTCATTGGGGTGCATATTTTACTATGTTGTGCAGCTATTTGGACATATGGGCGCCGTGGGCTGGGAGGGCACGGCGGGGCGTTCAGGCCGAGAACCGATAACAGGTTGGGGCGGGGGATAGCCGGAACCCCCGGGCCACAGGCCGACGACCGGGCTCGCTAACGGTCGAGGTAAGCGGCGCGGCGAAGCCGCGTCCGCTGGACCGATTTGTTCGGCGGCCGCGTGCGGTTTCTTAAAGGGGAAAAAGGAAAGGGGGGTGACGCCCCCGGAGCGTCACCCAACGCGCGCCCACTTCGCGCGGTTGCACGGTCGGCAGAGCACCTCGATGTTTACCGCCGTGTTGCCACCGCCGCGCGAGGCCGGGATGATGTGGTCGAATTCTAGTTCAGACCCCGACCCACAGCGGGCGCAGCGTCCGCCGTCCCGCATCCACACGATGCGGCGGACGTGTTCCGGAATCCTCGAGCGGAACGCCATGCGAGCGCCCCTGGGCGCCGGGGCGCGCTAGGCGCCTCGGCGTGGCGGACCTACTCGGTCATCGCATTCTGCAGCTCGATGGCCTTGTTCCGGAACCCGCCGAGGCCGCCGACGCCCTTCAGGTCGCCCTCGACCTTGAAGAAATCGTCGTCGACGCCGGCGCGCTCGATCAGGTCGCGGAAGTTCGCCTTGCTCGGGCCGCCGAACTTCATCGACTCCGCGAAGACGGCCGGGAACAGGGCGTGCATGATGTACACGCCGGTCGTGTTGTGGAGGTAGCGGTACTCCTCGGCGTCGTCCCAGGCCCTCTTGCAGAGCTCGACGATCGCGCGCCAGTAGGCGATGAGGACGTCGGCGATCTCCTCCGGCGCGTACGTCGGGAGCGTCTCCACGACGGGCTTGAGCGACGTAGACATGCTCCGCTCGGTGATGTCCCACTCCGGGGCCTCCTCGCCGGCCTCCTCGGCGCGCTCCTCGATGAGGGCCGCATTCGGGGGCTTGATGCGGTCGTTCCACGGGCTGTCGCCGCGCTCGTCGAGCAGGCGCATGACCTTGACGGCGGTCAGTTCGCGCACCTTCTTGTGCTCGCCGAGGGCCTTGAGCTCCTTGATCCCGACGCGCCCCTTCTCGAGCTCGCGCAGGATGATGCGGTCCGTGAGGCCCGTGTCGAGCTTCTTCTGTTCGTTGTGGATCATCTTGAACTGGAGCGCCTCGCCGAGCTCGTCGTCCGCGAGGAAGATGATCGCGTTCATGCCGAAGTCGTCGAGCTCGACGCCGTTTAGCACGGCCTCCTCGAGGGCGTACCTGCGGTGCTGCCCGTCGACGATGTAGACCGTGACGCCTGCGGGAATCGTCACTTTGACCACGCGGCACGCGCCGTTGCGCGCGACCTCCTCGACCTGGAGGCGCTTGCGGTCCGACCCGCGCACGCTCAGCAGCATCCCGGTCGGGAAGAGGCCCTTCTGCGCGAGGTGACGGGCGGCCTTGCGGAACTTGCTCCGCTTAAGCGCGCGCTGGTACCCGTCGTCCGTCTGATCGTCGAACGTCGGCACGGTCGTGTTCGCCGCCAGCTCGGGTCCCGTCCAGACGGTCGAGTAAAATGTCTCGTCGTGCTGCTTGTACTCAAGCGCGTACTTCACGACGGGCGTCGTGACGACGCGCGGGGCAATCGAAAACTCGCTCTCTTCATCGGCGCTCTCGGGCTCGGCCTGGAGCGCCCTCTTCGGGTTCTTCATATGTATTCCTTTGCTGCTTCCCTCGTTGCCGGTCGCGCGCGTGCAATCGCACGGCGCGGCGGTTCCGGACCGCGTCGCGGCCCGGCCAACTCGGTCGGCGGTCCCCGGAGAGGCGGTTCCTCCATATCAAAGTTTTCACGTGCGCTCCAAAGCTCCATGCCTAGGCGTCGGCGCCGGCGAGTGCCGCCGAACGATATCGAGGTAACCCGCCGCGAGCCAATAGGCGAGCGGTCGGGTTGACCGAGTCCTATGTAGGTCTGCCGCTTGGATGCGGTGTCTGGTTTATGAAGGCGCGTGGTTGGACGAGATGTTTCAGGCGCAGTCCTGCCGAATCGTTGCGTCTCACGAT
>JBQTJL010000360.1:0-4985 GCA_052387135.1 Methanobacteriota archaeon
TCGTCGCGCGACGCGAGGGTCGCGCCGAGCCGTCGAGGCGCGGCGTCTCCCGCCCCGGCCCCGGCGGCGGCCGCGCCCGCCGCCGCCACGCGACGAGCCGTCCGGGCCGCCGCATCTCGGATCCCCATTCAGCCGCCTCGCTCCATCTTCCGTCGCATGGCGAGCCAATCGGAGTAGGCGTAGACGATCTGGCGCCAGAACGCGGCTCCGTCGCTCACGCGGCGGACGATCTCGGTCTGCTCCGCGACGAGTTCTTCGGCGAAGGCCGGGTCCCTGAGGCATCGGCGGGCCAACGCGAGGTACTCGTCGGGGGTGCTGGCGGTACCGCGCACGGTGTTCAGGGCGGGCACGTCGACGATTGCCCGCTGCGGGCGGCCCCAGGCTGCGGGCGACGGGTCGACGCCAAGGTGCACGACGGGGACGCCGGCGGCGTAGCATTCGGCGCGCGAAGAACCGCCACCCATGGGCCACGGATCGAGGGCGAGGCGCGCCCGTCCGAGGATCTGCCGCAGACGGCCCCAGCCCGGGTCGGCGGCCTCGCCGCTCGCGTCCCGCATCGCGTCGAAGGCGCCCTCGTACTCGACGCGCGACGCGACGCCCGCCGCTTCCGCGTGGTCCCGGATCCGCGCGAGGGAAGCGCCGTCGTCCTTGCCGATGAGCACGAACCGGAGGTCCGGGTCCTCGACGAGGAGGGAGAGCGCATGCCGGAGGAAGTCGGGATCCGCTGCCTTATAGAGCGATCCGTGGAACACGATGAGGGGGTCGCGCTCCTTCCAAGAGGGCGCGGCCCCTACGGGAAGCGCGCGCGTGTCGTAGGGGATGAAGGCGGGGACGACCCTTTCGCGCGGAAAGGGCCGTCCGGTAAGACCGCAGAGGAGCCGATCGCCGCGGACGACGCAGTCGGCCTGCGGTTGCGGGTACATCGTGAACGACACCTTCGGGTGGTGCAGGAGGTCGGAGCCGCTGCAGACGTGCACGATGCATGGGGCATCGATCAGCCCGACGAGATCCTCCGCGACCGGATGCTGGTAGAGGTTCACGAACACGTCGAGGCGGTCCGCATCGACGGTGGCCGCGGCCTCGCGGACGGCCTCGCCCTCGTCGGGCGTCCCGAAGATGCGCAGCCCGCGGTAGCCGGCGGCGACGGCGGCGAGGTACGGGGCGTCCGATCCCCGGAACTCGAGGTCGTACACGAACAATTCGACCTCGGGCGGAAGCTGCGAGAAACAAGAGGGTGGGAACCCGAGGAGGCCGCTCAGGGGCCCGAACACGCCGAGGCGGAGGGGGCGATCGGCGGCGGGGTCGGGAGCCCGGGACGGCGCGAAACGGCTCCCGCGGCGCCGGCGCCGGACGCGGGCCAGGAACCGCGAGACGTGGAGGTTCCGCCAGCGGCCGTGCGGGGGCGGCCAGCCGAGGAGCGAGAACGCCCGGACGAAACGACCTTCGACGGCGCGCGCGGATCCGACGCCTCGCCGGCGCGACAGCTGGTCGAGGAGCGATGCGAACAGGCGCACGCTCGCCTCATGCTCGAGGACGCCGTACGCGGCGCGCCAGAACGCGGCTTGGACGGGGCGCGGGTGGCGGGGCAGGCTCATGGCTCAGGCCTCGGCGACGGGGGCTCGCTTCGCAGTGGGGGGCGCGGGCGGCGGTACCTCGCCGATGGCGCGCGCGGGGATCCCCGCGACGACGGTGAAGGGCGGAACGTCCTTCGTCACGACGGCGGACGCGGCCACGATGCTCCCGCGACCGATCGTGACTCCGGGGAGGATCACGGCGCCGGTGCCGATCCAGACGTCGTCGCCGATCTCCACGGGCGAAAGCCGGTCGACGCCGTACCGGGGGACCTCCTTCGGGTGCGTGCTCGTGTTCACGTGCGCGTGCGACGCGATGAGGACCCTGCTTCCGATGCGGAGCCCGCCCGTCGCGTTGAGGAGCACACACTCGCCCACGGCGACCTCGTCGCCGAACGAGAGCCGCTCCGGCGCGACGATCCGGAGCGGCATGCGGAGCCGGACGCTGCGGCCCCGCGCGGCGCAGCGGCGAAGAAGCTCCTCGGCCCGCCAGCGGTCGACCTCCTCGAGCCGCCGGTCCAGGAATCGGAGGAGCCATCGGTTCATGCCTGACCCGTCCGCGACTAGAGCGTCCAATGCACGGCGCCCGCGGCCGCGAGCGTCGCCGCCGGGAGGTGCCCCTTCACGTCGACGAGGATGCCGCCGTTTCCGTTCGCGCGAAGGAGCCCCAGGAAGGCGTCGGGCGCCTGTTCCCGGAACGTCCGGTGCGCAACCGCGAGCACGACGAGGTCGTACCGCGCGAGGTCCGTGCCGCCGCCGAACACGGGCTCCGGCGCCGGCGCAAGGCCCATCCGGCGGACGCGGTCGGTCCCGACGACGGGGTCGTGCACGACGATGTCGACGCCGTAGCCTTCAAGTTCTTCGATGAGGTCTAAGACGCGGGTGTCGCGCGCGTCCGCGACGTCCTCCTTGAAGGCGACGCCGAGCACGAGCGCCTTCGCGCCGTTCACGGGCCGGCCGCTCCTTGCGAGCAGCTTCGCGGCCTCCTGGGCCACGTACCGCCCCATGTTGTCGTTGATGCGGCGGCCCGCGAGGATCACCTGCGGCGAATAGTCGAATTCCTCGGCCTTGTGGGTAAGGTAGTAGGGGTCGACGGGGATGCAGTGTCCCCCGACGAGGCCGGGCGTGAATGGGAGGAAGTTCCATTTGGTGCGCGCGGCCGCGAGGACCTCTTTCGTGTCGATTCCCATCCGGTGGAAGAGGATCGACAGCTCGTTCATGAGCGCGATGTTCAAGTCGCGCTGCGTGTTCTCGATGACCTTCGCCGCCTCGGCGGTCCGGATGTCGGGCGCCCTGTGGATGCCGGCCTCGACGACCATCCCGTAGACCGATGCGACGCGTTCGAGCGTCTCAGGGTCTTCGCCCGAGACGACCTTCTTGATCGTCCGCAGCGTGTGGGCCGGGTCGCCGGGGTTGATGCGCTCGGGCGAGTAGCCGAGCTTGAAGTCGCGGCTCGCGACGAGGCCGGACGCCGTTTCGATGACCGGCCGGCAGTCTTCCTCGGTGCAGCCGGGATAGACGGTCGACTCGAAGACGACGATCGGCGTCGGCCGCGCGCCTCGGCGGGTGGCGCGGAGCTTCAGCGCCTCGCCCACGGACCGGCTCGCGGAGAGGAGCGGCCCCAGGTCGGGGCGCTTTGCCTGGTCGACCGGGGTCGGGACCGCGACGATGAAGAAGTCCGCTTCGGCGAGGTCGGCGACCTGGTCCGCGAACGTGAGCTCCGGCGACGCGAGCGCGTCGGCGGGCACGTCCTTGTTCCGGTCGAAGCCCTTCGCAAGCTCTTGCACCCGCGTCGGGTCGATGTCGAACCCGACCGTGCGGGTGATGCGACCGAAGGCGACCGCGAGCGGCAAGCCCACGTAGCCAAGGCCGACCACGCCCACCGGCGGCGTCGCGGCCGTCATGCCGAGAGCCTCCGGAGGAGCGTGCGGACGTCGGGCGCAAGGTCGGGCCGGCCCAGCGCGAACTGGAGGTTCGCCTCGAGGAACCCGAAGATCGAGCCAACGTCGAGACGGGTCCCGCGGAACTCGCAGGCGAACATCGGATGCGCGCGGGCCATCGCGGCCATCGCATCGGTGAGCTGGACCTCGCCGCCGTGGCCCGGGTCGGTCTTCGCGAGGTAGTCGAAGATCTCGGGCCCGAACACGTAGCGGCCCATGATGGCAAGGTCCGATGGGGCGGCCGCGGGCGCGGGCTTCTCGACGAGGGTGTCGACCCGATGGAGACCAGCACGCCCGGGGACCGCCCGCCCGGATACGATGCCGTAGTTGGAGACGCGGTCGCGCGGGACCCGGAGCACGGTGACCGCGCTCCCGTCGGTCTCGCGGACGACGTCTACGAGCTGGCGGGTCGCGGGCGAGGAGTCGATGAGGATGTCGTCTCCGAGGAGGACGGCGAATTGCTCTCCGCCCGCGAACTTCCGCGCGCGAAGGACCGCATCGCCCAAGCCCCGCGGCTCGGGCTGGCGGATATAATGGATGGTCGCCATCTCGGAGATCTCGCGGACGCGCCTCACTTCGTCCTTCCGGCCCTGCGCGGAAAGGCGCGCTTCGAGCTCGACCGAGTGGTCGAAGTGGTCCTCGATGGCGCGCTTGCCGCGGCCCGTCACGATGAGGATGTCGTCGATGCCGCTTGCGACCGCCTCCTCGACGACGTACTGGATCACGGGCTTGTCGAGTATGGGCAGCATTTCCTTGGGCATGGATTTCGTCGCGGGCAGGAACCGTGTGCCGAGGCCTGCCGCCGGGATGACCGCCTTCATCGTGTTCCTCCTAGGACGTGGTTCCGTTCCCCATCGCGATGTACCGGACGCCGGCGCCCGCGAGCGCGGCCCCGTCGAGGCACCGTCGGCCGTCGACCACGAGCGCGCGCCGCATGCGGGCGGTGAACAGGGACGGCGGGATCTGCCTGAACTCGGGCCACTCGGTGACGACGATGCATGCGTCGGCGCCGGCGAGCGCAGCGCCGACGGAGGCCGCGACCTTGGCGCCCGGCGCGGCGCGGGCGAACTCTCCGCCGGCGGCGGGGTCGAAGCAGGCGACGGCGGCGCCGGCCGCGACGAGGGCCGACCAGATCGGGAGCGCGCGGGTCTCGCGGACGTCCGAGGTGCCCGGCTTGAACGCGAGCCCGAGGAGCGCGATGGGGCGGCGCCGGAGCGAGCCGAGCTCGCGTTCGAGGATTGCGACGGCGCGGAGCGGCTGCGTCTCGTTGTTCGCGAGCACCGCGCGGAGGACGCCGAGGTCGACTCCGCGCCCGCGCGCGAACGCGACGAGCCCGCGGAGGTCCTTCGGGAAGCAGGAACCGCCGAAGCCGAGGCCGGCCTTGAGGAACTGGGGGCCGATCCGCGGGTCCATCCCGACTCCGCGCATCACATCGTCGACGTCGACGCCGGTCCGCTCGCAGAGGTTCGCGATC
>JBQTJL010000361.1:0-9696 GCA_052387135.1 Methanobacteriota archaeon
GTCGCCGCCCCCGCAGTGGGGGGACGTCGCGACCGTACGCCAGCGACTCGGGAGCTCCGTGCGGGACCTCGCCTTCGACCGCGAGACCCTCTCTGCTCCCGCGATGTCGCCCGGCCACTACCGGGAGATGATGGAGCGCACCGCGGGGCCCGTCCTCAAGCTCGTGCAGGCCCTGCAGCGGGATCCCGCGAAGCTTGCGGAGTTCCGCCGCGAGACGGAAGCCCTCATCGGGACCTACTTCGAGCCGGAACGGAACCTCGTGCGTCAGGACTACCTGATGACGCGCGCCGTGAAGGCGTAGCGGTCCGTCCGGGCTCGGGCTAGGACATGGGCTGGGAAGGACCCGGGCCCCGGCCCCTCCGGGCCCGCGCCCACGTCCGTCCCAGCCCGAGCCGAAGCCCCAGCCCGGAGCCCGATCACGGGCAGGGGTTCGCGCCCGTCGTGCCACGACAGAGCCGCGTCGCCTGCAGCATGTCGTGCAGCGCCGAGGCGCGCGCGGCCTCGACCGGGCTGAGGATGTTCAGCGGCGAGAACCGGTTCTCGAGCTGCCACGGGTCCGTCGTAAGGTCGTAGTACTCGCGGAACGAGACCGTCGGGTTCACCCGCTGGTTCCCCGTGTAGTATTCGACGTACTGCCAATCCTTCGACCGGATGGTGGCCCAGTGCGGCACGGCGTTCCCCGCTGGGATGCCTTGGGTCCAGAACTCCGCGAACGCGAACGGGCGCTCCCAGCTGTCGTTGAGGAGCGAACGCCCGTCGTGGTTCTTCGTCGCGTTCGCCGGGAGGTCCGCCGCGTCGAGGATCGTGGGGAGCACGTCCACCTGCGACGCGATGCGGTCGGGCACCGTGCCCGCCGGCACCACGCCGGGGTACCGGACGAAGAACGGGATCTCGATCGCGTGCGTGTAGGGCACGACCTTGTTGTACCAGCCGTGCTCGCCCCAGAGGTAGCCCTGGTCCGAGAAGAAGAACGCGATCGTGTTGTTCAACTCGCCCTGCGCGGCAAGCTGCGTCATGATCATGTCCACGTTGTCGTCCACGGTAAGGAGCGGACGGAGGTACGTCTGCCGGTCGAACGGGACCGACGTCGCGACGGACGTGAGCGTCGACACCGATTCCGGGAGCCGTTCGTGGGGCACGCCGGCCGCGGCCGAGACGAGCGGGACCGTCGTCTGGATATAGTTCGGCTTGTCCGAGCGGTCCACATCGAGCGTCGCCGGGTTCCCGAGCCACGGCGGGAAGATCTCGTTCGCGTACTTTTGCTCGGGGATCCACGGCCCGTGCGGAGCGTACGGGGCGAGGTACAGGTACCACGGCTGCGTGTCGTTCGATTCGGTCGTCGCAAGGAATCCCAGCGCGCGCTCGCGGATGAAGAGCTGCGACAAGGGGACGGTCCTCTGGACGCCGTGGTCGTTGAACCGCACCTGCGTGTAGCCCGAAGCGTGGAACGCCCAGTCGTCGAAGTGCTTCGGGGTGCGCGTCAGCGGGTAGCTGTTGAAGAACTTCCCGAACGCCGCGGTCTTGTAGCCCGCGTCGTGCACGTACCGCTGGATCGAGCCGTCCTCGTCGACGATGCCGGCGTCCGCGGTCGTGATCACGTTGTGGTTCTGCGTGTACTGGCCGGTCCAGACGCCGGCCCGCGCGGGGCAGCAGATCGGGTCGATCGTGTAGCCTTCCGAGAATTCCCGGCCCTCGTCGCGGAACCACTTCATCGTCTTCGGCATGAACTCGAGCGTGCCGTTCTTCCGGTGGTCGTCCGTCACGATGATGAGCACGTTCGGCCGCGCCGGCGCCGACGGATCCTCGGTCGAGGGTGGGTCGCCGGCGACGAACGGGATCGGGATCAGGAACAGGACGAGCAGGGAACTTACGAGTCTTCGCATGGGCCTCCCCGGCCCGCGAGCCGCGTTCCAGACGAGAAGGCGTTCTATGTCACCCGGCGGTGTCGGGTCCGAAACGCGTTGGATGTCCGAAACGCGTTGGCCGTGGGCCGTTGGCCGTTGGCCGACGCCCTCGGCGGGCTCGTCCCTCATCGACGCCGTAGGATGGTCGGTCGGGGACGAAACCACAGAGCGGCACAGAGCGTTCTTGAAATCCACAGAGGAGACGAGAGAACACAGAGGGGAGTACATACACAGAGCGTGTGGACGGGATCGCCCGTCGACCTTCGGGACGCTCTGTGTTCGCTCTCTGTGCGCTCCCGTCCCGCTCTGTGGTTTCCAATAACCGTCTCTGTGTTCTCTGTGGTTCCGTCAGGAGACAGATGGCCGGCGCCGGCTCTCGGCCCACCGCGCACCGCGCACTGCGCACGGCCCACGGCGCACCGCGCACGGCGCACCGCATACGGCCTAGGCAATCTCGCGAAAGAGCGCCTCGATGTCCGACTTCTCGATCGGCCTCGGGTTCGTGAACGTGCACGAGTCCTCGAGCGCGAGCTCGACCAGTCTCGGCAGATTCCGGTCGAACTCGCTCTCCTTCACTCCGGCCGCGGCGAGCGTCTCCGGGAGCTTCGCGACGCGCCGGAGGAGCTCGATCTCGTGGATCAGGCGCTCCGCGTCGTGGAGCGAGAGGAACCGCGCGACCTCGTCCAACCGGCCGCGGGCCTCGGCGTCGCCGAGGTCGAACCGGAGGCCGGCCGGAAGACAGATCGCCATGCAGCGCCCGTGCGGGATCTTGAACACCGCACCCACCGCGTGCCCGAGGCTGTGGACCACGCCGACCTGCGCGTTCCCGAACCCGAGCCCCGCGATGCAGGCCGCGTTCTGAAGATGCGTCCGCGCCTCGACGTCGCCGGGGTCCTTCAGGGCGACCGGGAGCCAGGTCCACACGAGCCGCGCCGCCTGGAGAGAGAGCCCGTCCGTGAAATCGTTCCGCCATTTGTTCACGTAGGCCTCCAGCGCGTGGGCGAGGGCGTCGAACGCCGTCGCCGCCGTCACGGACGCCGGCAGCGCGAGCGTCAGCGACGGGTCGAGGATCGCCGCGTCCGGCACCGCCTCGCGGGAGGCGAGCTCGAGTTTGCGGCCGTCCTTCGGGTCCGCGAGCACGATCGCCCACGTCGCCTCGGCGCCGGTGCCGGCGGTCGTCGGGACCGCGATGAGGCGCACACGGTCGCGGCGGCCGATCCGCTCGAACGGGTTGATCGCGTCGAGCCGGAGCGCGGGGTTCGCGATGCGGCAGGCGATCGCCTTCGCGCAATCGAGCACGGAACCCCCGCCCACCGCGACGACCGTGTTCACGCCGGGCCCGGGAAACGCGTTCGACGCCGCTTCGACCACGGCGAGGTCCGGCTCGCCCGTGACGCCCGAGAAGACATGGACCTCGGCGCCGGCCTCTTGGAGGAGGTGGGCCACGCGGTCCGCATGCCCCATCGCTTTGAGCGCCGGGTCGGTGACGAGAAGGACCTGCGGTGCCGGCGGAAGGAAGCGCGGAAGCTCCGCGAGCGCGTCTTCGCCGAAGACGACGTGGGGGGCGGTGAACTCCCACATGGCGCGCCAATGGGCACGCCCGTACATGAAGGTGGGCGCGCGCCGCCATAATGCTCTTAAAGCCGCGCGCCCACTGGGGGGTCGAGGTCTGGGGCATGATCCACCGCGCCATCGTCATCGTGACGATCCTCTTGACATCCGGCTGCATCGGGCTCGACACCGGCGACGAGACGGTCGAAGCGACGCTCGCGCCGCTCGACGTCCCAATCGCGGTGCACGTGGTCCGCGTCGGGCTCGCGGCCGGCGTCGTCGACGAGGCGACGCTCCTGCCGCTCCTTCCGACCGAGCGGCGGCCCGTGGTCGAGAGCGTCTCGGGGACGACCGGCACGCCCACGTTCCAGCCGATCGTCTACCGCTTCTCGTACGCGTTCCACGACGCGCCCGCAGACTTCGCGAAGGCGCTGTTCGAATACGCGCTCACGACCGGCGACGCCGGGCGCCCGAACGCGTGGCTCGCGGACTACGACCGGGAAGGACAGCGTCGGCTCTGCTCGATGTGCTCGCCGGTCGACCTCGACGAGGCAAAAGACGTCCTCTACCTCGACGCGTTGAAGACCGAAGACTGGATCCGCGAGAACCGCGCCGGCGCCGGGCTCGAGTTCGGGCCGGGCTCGGTCACGATCTTCCTCTTCGACGGCGAAGGAGCGGGCGTCTTCCCGACCGACACCTACCACTACTGGCGCTTCGACGACGGCCACCCGTACTCGGCTGTGCCGAAGACCCACCTTGCCCCGACCGTGGAGCCTCCGATGGGCGCGCTCGACATCATCGAAACGCCGCCCTTCCACACGCCGAAGGACCCGATCTCGATGCGCGCGTGGGGCGCGCGGTACGACTTCGTGTGGCTCGACCTTACGGCCGCGCCCTCGGCGTACGACTTCACGCCGCGGCGCCCCCGCGAGGACTGGACCGACCCGCCCCTCTGGGACCTCGCGGACGACCCGGCGAAGCTACACGAGAACCTCGGAATGGACCTTTCCGACTTCCTCCAGATCCGGGTCGGGCGCGATCCCATCTACCCCGTCCGACCGTTCACGCGGTTCCTCACGCCGATCCACGTCTTCGTCGAGAAAGGCGCGCAGGAGAACCCCCAGACGGGCCTCGGGGTCGACCTTGAGTCCTGGGTCCCCCAGGCGGACATCGAGGAGTCGTTCCGGCTCGTGATGCCGTGGGTCGAATCCGAGGCGCCGGTGACGTTCCACATGCTCCCCGAGGACGATCCCGGGATGGACGAGGCGCTCCGCCTTGCGAAGCGCTACAGCGACCCGACCCTCGTCGCGGCCGGCGTCGTGAAATCGTACGTCCGCGAGAACTGGGACGCGTACGTCCCGCCCGCGGCGCCCGGCGAGTTCGTGATGCCGCAGTTCTACTACTACTTCAACGGGCCCTACACGTTCTGGGGCGTCTCGTCCGCGGGCGGATGGGCCGACGGCGACGCGTGGGGCCGGCCGTGGGCGATCTTCAACCACTTCTTCGACCTCTGCGTCCGGGCGACCACGTTCCCGTGCTCCAAGTCGACGATCGGCTTCAAGAACCTCACCCTGCTCCCGATCCACGAGGCGGGCCACGAGCTTGGCCTTACGCACACGAAGGACTCGGTGAACCTGAACGAAGAATCTTGGCCCGAGGGCCACACGAACTGGCTTTGGGACTCGACGTTCAGCATGATGTCGTACCGCCACATCTACATGCGGTTCGACGAGTTCGACCAACGCTTCCTCGCCCTCTCGCACACGATGGGCTACCTCGAAGAGGCCCACGCCGCGCTCGAAGCGGGGAGCGGCGAACCGGCCGCCGGCCGCGCCCGCGACGCGATGGACGAAGCCCGCCGCCTCGTCGCTGCCGGCGACTACGTCGGGGCCGTCACGGTCGCGCGCGAGGCCGCTAGGCTTGCCCGCGAGGCGTCGACCCTGCAATCGTTCGGCGACGTCGTGCTCGACCCGGACGAAGACCTCGTCGAGCTCCAGCTCACGGTGCCCGCGTCCCAGTCGCTCGTGGGCTTCATGAACCTCGGCGTCGCGGTCGTCCCGAACCCGGCCGACCTCGACGCGGCCGGCGCGTCGTACGCCGCGACGAAGGTCGACGTCCCCGAGGACGCGCGCTACGTCCACTTGAAGTACAAGGACGCGAACCCGCAGTACGCGGGCACGTTCAAGCAGTCGTTCGCGATCCTTCTCGGCCCCGAGGGCGACTACCGCGGCGGCCTCTTCGAGAGCTTCGAAGACGAGGTCTATCTTACGAGCCACTGGCGCGGCGGAGGCCCGCACGAGCTCCGAGTGTACCAGTTCGCCGGGACGCCGGGCCTGTACGACGTGGCGATCGGGATCGGGCGCTGACGAGGGCAGGCGCACGCGCAAGCGCAAGCGCAAGGGACGACGCGCACGCGTAGGCGCAAGGGCTAGAAGCCAGGACCGTGTGGCCCTACCTCACGCCAAGACCGTATTTCCCGTCGTCGCCTTAGCCCTCGCCTTTGCCCTCCCCGGCCCCTGCGTTTGCGCCTGCGCTTGCGCTCGGAGGTCAACCCTTGACCACGAGCACGGAGGCGGACGCCCGCCTCGCGACCCCCGTGCTCACCGAGCCCGAGACGAGGCTCCGGAGGCCCCCGAGGCCGCGCGAGCCGACGACGATGAGCCCGGCCTTCTGCGACGTCGCGTGGTCGACGATGCGCTCGGCCGGCGGCCCGAGGTCGATCTCGTAGTCCGCGACCGGGCGCCCCGCCCCCTTCACGTCGGCGAGGACTTGGTCGAGACGGCGGCGCGCCTCCGCCTCGGGGTAGAGGAAGTATTGGGGCTCGACCACATGGAGCACCGTCGGCTTCGCCGCCCAGCGCGAGGAAAGGCGGAGCGCCGCGTCGACCGCGACGCGGGCCGACCGCGAGCCGTCCGTCGCGGCGAGGATCCGCTCTGGAGGCGGCGCCGTGCGGGCCAGCAGGACGGAAGCCCGTGTGTTCCCCGTCACGCCCTCGGCGACCGAACCCAAGAGCAACCGGGCGAGCCGGCCGCCGGACGTCGCGCCGAGGATCACAAGATCGGGCCGCACGCGTTCGGCGACGCGGAGGATCCCCGCGACGGGCGAGCCCTCTTCGATGTGGCCCTCGACGGTCGCGGCCGACGGCCGCAGCCGCTCCTTCGTGCGCGCGAGGAGCTCGGTGCCGGCGCGCTCCAGCATCTCGGCCGGGCCTTCGGGCATGCCCGGGCGTTCGGCGAGACCGTAGAGGCCGAAGATTCGCGGCGACGGCAACACGTGGACGAGGTGGACCTCGCTGCGGCCCGGCGACCCCAGCGCGCGGGCCCATTGGATCGCCTGCTCGGCACCGTGCGAGGGATCGACGCCGACGAGGACCGAGCGGAACAAGGGGTCGGGCAGCGGCGCAACCGGAGTCGGCGCCTCGAGTCGGCCGGCGCCGAACGTGAGCCGATCGATCGCCTCGTCCACGTCGCCCATCACGTCGGCCCATACGGATCAGGGAGCCCGTTCCACGCGGCTCAACCCTCCTTCGCCTTGTGCGTCCCGCGAAGCATGCACGCGACGCAGCGGATCGAGGGCGAGACCTCGGCCCCGAGCCGCGACCGGCAGCAGAGGCGCCGCTCGTCGGAGCCCAGGCTGTGGCCTTCGTCGCTGATCGCCCCCCACGTCGCTTCGAGCCGCGCCGACGCGGCGTGCGGACGAGCGGCGTGGAGGACCGCTTCGATGAGGGAGGCGGAAGACATGGATTGGCAAAATGGCGTCTTCCGGGCATCCGGAAAATACCTTTCGGGGCGGGCGATGGCCGCGGGGAAACTCACGTACCGTGCGAGGGAGCCGCCACGCGCCTCGTCCGGCTCGCGGCGCGCGTGGGCCGTCACGCCCCCTACGGCATCGAGCGGTCGCCCTCTCCGGTGAGCCAGTGCACGACGGCGTCGTGGGTCCTCGCCACGGACCGGATTGCGTCGTCGATCACGGGGAGCACGTCACGGGGGAAAGGCCGCGGCTCGGGGACCACGTGCCAGGGCGCGCGTCCGTGCCGGAGCTCGGAGCGGTACCGTTGGAGGATCCCGAGAGACCGCTCGAGGCGGTCGTCGAGGTCGGGAAAGCGCTCGATCGCGTTCACCAATGGCCGGAGCCGCATCGGATCACCTGAAAATGGTACGGTGCCGCGAGGGACGACCGCCAATCCTTCAAGGGGGTCTTCCGTCCGCGGCACCAACGCCAGCGCATTCTCGCGCAAGGGAGGCTCTCTTCCTCCTTTTAGAAGCCGCTGTCGCCGGTTCTCGCGCCCGATAACGAGGCCGTGCTCGTCGTAGGTCCCGCGCGATAGGATTATTCCTCCCCGACGCGTTGGGGGCGCCGATGCCGCAGTTCCCGTCGCTCGAATGGATGAAGCAGTTCCGTGAGGCCGTGAATGCGTCGCCCGCGTACGCGGAGGCCGCGAAGGACTGGGAGGGCGACTTCGTGTTCGTGATCGAGCCCGACGCGACCTTCAAGGAGACGAAGTACTACTGGGTCGACCTCTGGCATGGGAAGTGCCGGGACGTGCAGGAGTTGTCGGACCTCTCCCAGAAGAAGGCCGAGTTCGAATACAAGGGTCCCTACGGGAACTGGAAGAAGCTCATCAAGAAGGAGCTCGACCCGATCCAGTCCTTGATGACGGGGAAGTTCAAGCTCAAGGGGAACATGGCGAAGGTCATGCGGGCGACCCGCGCGGCCCAGGAGCTCGTGAACTCCGTCACGAAGGTCGAGACCGAATTCGCCGCATGAAGTTCGTCTCGGTCTACGTGACCGCTTCCACGAAGAAGGAAGCGGAAACACTGTCGCGCAAGGTCCTGGAGAAGCGCCTCGCCGCCTGCGCCAACACGTTCCCGGTCTCGTCGCTCTACTGGTGGAAGGGCCGCATCGAGAAGGCGAAGGAGGTCGCCGTCGTCTTCAAGACGCGTGCCTCCCTCGCGCGCCGCCTCGCCGCCGAAGTGCGGCGCCTCCACTCATACGACGTCCCCTGCGTCGTCGCGTGGCCGATCGCCCACGCGGATCCCCGGTACGCCGCGTGGGTCCGCGCGGAGACCGGCCCTTGACCCCGCCCCGCGCCTCGATCGGAGGCGCGCCGTCGGGGTCGTCGTCCTCGCCTTCGCCCTCGCCTTCGCCTTCGCCCTCTCGTAGGCGGTCCCTCGCGTGGTTCCTCGTCGTGGGCCTCGTCGTCTCGCTCGCCGTCGTCGCGGGGACCCTCGTCGTGCGCCTTGCGGGCCTGCCGCAGGGCCCCGAGGTCCCGCTCGCCGTCCGGGCGACGGGGTCCCTCCTTGCCGTCCTTGCCCTCGTTTTCCTTGCATGGACCTTCGTGCACCATCCGCCGCCCACGATGGCGGTCGCGACCGGCCGCACGATCGAGATCGCGGTCCGCCGCCTTTCGGCGGAACGGAGCGCCGTCCCTCGCCTCATCACGAGCGGGCCGTACCGCATCGTCCGGAACCCCACGTACCTTGGCGCGTTCCTTGCGCTCGTGGGTGCGGGCCTCGCGGTCCCGTACATCGGGCTCGCCGTCGCGGGGTTTCTCCTCCTTCCGTGGTGGCACGGCGTCGTGATCCCGGCCGAGGAGAAGGAGCTGCAAGCGAGATTCGGGGAGGAATACCGGCGGTACCGGGAGACCACGCCCCGGTTCGTGCCTTGGCTCGGGGTACGGGAACCTTAGCCCGCTCCGAGGAGATGCCACACCGGCGGCCAGACGAGGGTCGTCGCGAGGGCGAGCATCGCAAGGGCGATCCCGTAGAGGACGCGCGCGTTCGGCGACCTCCCGGTAAGCAACGCGCGAAGGACGAGCCAAGACCCTAGCCACGAGACGAGCAGGAACGTCTCTTTGCCCGAATAGGGCCCGATGTGGTCCGCGTGCGGGATCCAGGCCTTGCCGACGTCGAATACGAACTCCTTCACGCCGTCGTCCAGCTCGGTCGCGACCGTCACGGTCGCCATCACGAGGAGGCCGAACGTGGCCGCGAGGATCGCGGCAAGCTCCGGACCGGTCGCGGGTCGCGACGGAGTCGAGGTCATGGTCACAACCCCCGGAGCTTCGTGATGGCCGCTCCGAGGCCGAAGGCGACGAGGAGATAGACCCATGAAAGGACGAGCAGGGTCGCCACCGCCTGCCGGAGCCACGCCCGGTCGCGAAGGCCCTCTTTCTCCCGCCACAGTACGTAGGCCGCCGACGTCGCGAGGGGCAGCGTGAAAAGGGCTACGAATTCCTTGA
>JBQTJL010000362.1:0-2000 GCA_052387135.1 Methanobacteriota archaeon
TGCGCTTGTAATAACTGGAAGCCGTAGACGCCGAGGATCCCGGCGAACCGCGGCTCGACGGCCGAGTGTGCGGTCTGCTTGTTGAAGAAGACCACCATCTGGACGTCCCCCACGAGCCCCGTCTCGGCCTCGCCGAAGCGCCACGCGGTCGTCGCCGTGCCCGGAAGCCCGCCGAGGTGACCGTCCCACCATACGAGGTCAAGGTCCTCGCGGACCGCCCCGTCGTTCCAGAAGACCTCGTAGATCGCGCCCATCGCGGCCGCGGTCGAGACGAGGCCGCCCACGGCGATCGCGGATTCCATGTGGAAGCCCCCGTCGGCCGCGCAGACGGTCTCGTTCGGCGCGTAGACGTTCCGCCACGTGCGGCCCTCGTCGCAGGCGTAGAACGGCTCGCGAGGGTTGCGGTCCTTGGGAAGGGAACGGCCGGTCTCGATCTCGCCCGACAGCTCGAGCGGCCGGAACACGTAGGCCTCGTAGAGCGCGGCCATCGAGGTGCCGGTCGTCGCCTCCGCGACGAGTCCGAGGAGCACGTACCCCATGTTGCAGTAGGTGTCGTACGTTGGCCCGGGGTCGGTGCCGGGGGGAAACTCCATCGGGGTCCCCATGAACCATTGCGCGACGCGCCAGGCCGGAGGTGGCGTCGGGATGCCGAACTCTTCCGCGATCTCGATGGGGCGGCCGTCCCAGATCGGGTCCGTGCACGGGCCGCGCGTCCAGCCCGTGCGGTGTTCCACGAGGTCCTGCAGGGTGAGGTCGGCGAGGCGCTCGTCGTTCACGGGCCGCTTCGGGTGCGGTTCGATCGGGAGGAGACAGCGCGTGTTCGGGCCGAGGCAGAAGACGGGGTCGTCCCACGCGATCGCGCCCTGCTCGACGAGCATCGCGATGACGGCGGCCGTGACCGGTTTCGTGAGGCTCGCGATGCGGAACATCGCGTCGGGCGGGGTCGGCTTCGTCCGTTCGGCGTCGAGGTGCCCGTAGCCGTTCTCGTACCGCAGCTTCCCGTCCCGAAGGACCGCCACCGAGGCCGCGGGGACCTCGTTGGCGGCCATGAAGTCGGCGATCACGGCGTCGAACGCCGCGAACTCGGTGGCGCCCGGCGGCACGACGTCGGACGTGCGTTCGGCTTCGGAGCGCCGCGGGGCGAAACCGGGCGTCTCGGCGACGGTCGCGAGGGGGCCGCGCTCCCAGGCGTTCCTGGCCGCGAGCGCGGCGCTCGGAGCCACATCGGCGCCCGGGTCTGCATCGAGGCAGCCGGCAACGGCCGCCGAAAGCAGAAGGACCGCTAGGACCGCTCCCCGCCTCATCGACCCCGCGTAGACCCGGCGTCTCATCAACGTATCTCTCCAAATGGCTGCTCGCTCAGCCGGGCAGCTTATATACGGAACGCACGCCTTCCGAGGCCATCGGTGCTCGGATGAAGGACTCCAAGAAAGACGTCGCACGGTGGGAGCGAGAGACGCTCGAACCGTTCCTCCGCAAGGCCCCCGAGCGCGCCAAGGAGTTCGTCACGACCTCGTCGAAACCGATCCGGCGCCTCTACACGGAGGCCGACCTCGAAGGTTGGGACGCCGCGACGGACCTCGGCGCGCCCGGCGAATACCCGTTCACCCGCGGGATCTACCCCACGATGTACCGGGGCCGGCTCTGGACGATGCGCCTCTTTGCCGGTTTCGGGACGCCCGAAGAGACGAACCAGCGTTTCAAGTACCTCGTGAAGCACGGCCAGACCGGGCTCTCGACCGCGTTCGACCTGCCGACGCTCTACGGCTACGACGCCGACGAGGCCGAATCCGAAGGCGAGGTCGGAAAATGCGGCGTGAACGTCTCCTCCCTTTCCGACATGGAGGTCGTCTTCTCGGGGATTCCCCTCGACAAGGTCTCGACGTCGATGACGATCAACGCGCCCGCCTCCGTCATCTGGGCGATGTACCTTGCGGTCGCCCGAAGGCAGGGGGTCCCGTTCGAGAAGATCGACGGGACCATCCAGAACGACATCCTCA
>JBQTJL010000363.1:0-5192 GCA_052387135.1 Methanobacteriota archaeon
ACACACCCCCCCCACCCCGGCCCCCCCCGGGGGCGCGGTCCGAGGCGGAGGTCATTTCGGGGCCCAGAACCCGATCGCCGGCCCGCCCGGGACCCGCACGATCGCGATCCAGCCCATGCCGCCGGGAATCTGCTGCGGCGAGAGCATCTCGTCCGCGCCGCCCTTCAGCGCCTTCTCGTAGATCTCGTGGATGTCCGCGAACTCGCAGTAGGGAACCGAACCGGGCCCTTCGGGCGGGTTGTTCGCGCGGATCCCGCCGCCGGTGTCCTTCCAGCGCCACATGTGGTACGGACCCCCGGGCGTCTCCATCGGGGAAGCGAACTTCCAGCCGAGGACGTCCTCGCAGAACTCCTTCGTCGCGAACGGGTCGTTGCTTGCAAGCTCGGTGTGCGTGATCATCCCTTTCCGCACCTTGGGAGGCCTCGCCGGAGCCTTCGTCGCGGCCTTCGTTGCGGCCTTCATCGCCGTCTTCGCCTTCGCCCTCGCCTTCGCCGTCGCCTTCTTCTTTGCTGGCATCGGTCATCGCTCCTTGTAGTACATGCGGAACGCGATCGGCGCGAACACCGCCGTCGTGATCGCCGTCGCGGCGAGCACCCAGAGGACGTCGGATACGAGGACGCCCCCGTGCATGAGGCCGCGCGAGGCCGTCACGAGATGCGTGACGGGGTTCGCGGCGACGATCGTCTGTAGCCATCCCGGCATGGTCGCCGGGTCTACGTAGATGTTGCTCACCATCGCGAGCGGGAAGATCAGGAGGAAGCTCGTCGTCATGACGGATTCCGGCGTCTTCACCATCATCCCCACGATGATCCAGATCCAGGAGACGCTGAACGCGAAAAGGAGGACGAGTCCGATTGCGGCCGCGACGCCGACCGGGCCCGCCTCGGGCCGGAACCCGAGGATCAAGCCGAGGAGGATCACGACGAGCGCCGCAAGGAGGAACCGCAGCACGTCCCCGAGGAGCGCTCCGAAAACGGGCGCCGGCTGCCAGATCGGCAGCGACCGGAAACGGTCGAACAGGCCCTTGCCGATGTCGGTGTTGAGGCCGACCCCGGTGTACACCGTGATGAAGAGGATCGTCTGGACGACGACGCCGGGGATCAGGAACTGGACGTACTCCTTGGGCGACCCGGCGAGCGCGCCGCCGAAAAGGTACGTGAAGAGGACCGTCATCATGATCGGGAACGCGGTCACGTCGAAGAGCTGGAACGGCACGTGCTTGATCTTGAGGATGGCGCGCCATGCGAGCGTCACGGAGGCCGAAACGGCGCCGGGCGGGGCGGGGCGCGCGTTCCGCCACAGGATCCGACCGAACCCCTCGCCCTCGAACGCCGGGAGCTGGTCTTCGCTCATGGCGCCGCCTCCGTCGCCTCGGCCGGACGTCCCGTGAGCGCAAGGAACACCTCGTCGAGGCTCGGGCTCCCGAGGGCGTACTCTGCGACGCGGACGCCGGAGCGCCCGAGGATCGCGATCGCCTCCGAGACCGCGTCCGGGTCGGAGACGTTCGCCGTGATCTCGGCCGGGTCGGGCCCGGGCGTCGCCGGCACGTCCAGGGCCTTTGCAAGGAGCGCGATCGCCTCCGTCCGTCGGCCCGCGTCGACGAGGCGCACGTGGAGCCGGTTCGCGCCGACCCTCGCCTTGAGTTCCCGGCTCGTGCCTTCGGCGATGAGGCGCCCGCGGTCGATCACGGCCAGGCGCTCCGCGAGGCGGTCGGCCTCTTCGAGGTATTGCGTCGTAAGGAGCACCGTGGTCCCTTCGGCCGCGATCGCGCGGATGATGTCCCACACCTGGTTCCGGCTCCGGGGATCGAGGCCGGAGGTCGGCTCGTCGAGGAAAAGCACCTCCGGCGTGAGCACGAGGCTCGCCGCGATGTCGAGGCGGCGCCGCATGCCGCCCGAGTACGTCCGGACCTGCCGGTCCGAGGCTTCGACGAGCCCGAAGGCGTCGAGGAGGTCGGCGGACCGTCCCCGCGCAACGGCCCATTCGAGCCCGAGGAGCCGGCCCACGAGGACGAGGTTCTCGTGCCCCGTGAGATCGTCGTCGACCGACGCGTACTGCCCGGTGAGGCTCACCTTCTCGCGGACCGTGCTCGCTTCCCGGACGACGTCGTGGCCCAGCACCCGGGCCGTCCCGGCGGTTGGCCGCAGTAGCGTCGTAAGGACGCGGATCGTCGTCGTCTTCCCGGCGCCGTTCGGGCCGAGGAGGCCGTAGACGGACCCTTTGCGGATCGCGAGGTCGATCCCGTCGACGGCCTTGGTCTTCCCGAACGTCTTTACGAGGCCGGACGTCTCGATTGCGTAGGTCACGGTATCCTCTCGCGGCTCGCCCCGTACGGGAGCCCGCCTACAAAAGGGCGTGGGGGGAGGGGCCTGAACGTTGCGGGCGGGCGTGTAGCGAAGGTTCCTTCAGCCCGCCCCTCGCACCGCCGGCTTCCCCGCAAGGTGCGCGGCGAGGCGGCCGAGCGTCTGCCTTCCGCCCTCGATCGCGTGGTATTCCCGCACGACGTACGCCCGCGCCTCGCGCGTCGGGAACGTCGAGCGTAGGGTCACGAGCGTCTTTTCGCCCTGCGCCTCGAACGTCGCGGTCGCATGGAAGTCGGGGTCTTCACGCTCGCCCCCGTGGGCGTACGCGATCCGTTCGGGAGCGCGGATCTCCTCGTATCGGATCCAGTTCTTGTAGTCTCGCCCGTCCGGTCCGTGCATCGTGTACCGCCAGTACCCCCCCGGGTAGAGGTCGAACGCATGCGTCGTCGTGCGGAAGCCGTCCGGTCCCCACCAGCGGTCGAGCGTGCGCGCATCCGTGAACGCCGCGAAGACGCGCTCCCGGGGCGCCTCGATGAGCCGCGCGACGACGATCTCGCGGTCGGCCTCGCCCGTGACGACGCCGGCGAGCTTGTCGAAGCTCCGGCCCCAGCCTTCGGTCGCAGCCGCGTGCCATTCCGGAGGCACGCCGGTGACCTGCACGACGAGGTGGGTCTTTTTTCCGCGAGGCTCGAACGTCACCTCGAGGAGGAAGGTCTTGTCGGCATCCCCGCTCACGAGGCGGCGGTTCGGGACGAGCTCGTGGAACACGCCCTCCTGCGGGTTCGGGTTCCCGTCCGGCTGCGGCATGTCGAAGCGGACGCGGCCGCCGACCCGGAGGTCCCATTCGCGGATCACGAGGTCGTGGCCCGGGGCCGGGTTCAGCCAGCGGGCATACTCGTCCGGATCCGTCCATGCCTTCCAGAGGCGCTCGGGGCTTGCGTCGAAGGTCCGCTCGAGGCGCAACGTCGTGCCGGCCATCGCTCCCACCTAGAACGGGACCTCGGCCTCGACGAGCCGGGCGAGGTTCTCGATCGATTGCTTCCACCCTTCGGGGGCGCCGCTCGACATCTCCTTCGGCATCTTGTCGAGACCCTCTTGGACGACCGTGAGCTCGGTGCCTCCCGGCACCGCCTTCAGGGTGACCGTGACCTTGAGCTCGATCTGCGAGAGCGCCGGGTCCTCGAACTTGTCGGTGTGCACGATGCGCTCGAAGGGCCTCAACTCGAGGTACTTGCCGCCGAAGGTGCTGGTCCAGGATCGGTTGATCGTGCTGAAGCTCATCCGGAACGTGCCCCCGACGCGCGCGTCGAGGTGGTAGACGTGCCCGGTGAAGCCGTTCGGCGGGATCCATTTCGCGAGCGCGTCCGGGTCGAGGTAGGCCTTGTACACGCGTTCCGGCGGCGCTTTGAGGAACCGCGTGATGCGAAGGGCGTTCGGGATCGGCTCGGTCTTCGTCGTGGTGCTGGTCATTCGCTTCGCTCTCCTTTGGGGTGTCGGTCTTTTTCCAGGTGCTTCGCAAGGGCGTCGAGCCGGTCTTCCCAGAGGATCCGGTACTGCACGATCCACGAGAACGCGGCCGACAAGGGCCGGGCCTTCAGCTGGCAGCGTCGCACGCGGCCGTCCGGCGTCTGTTCGAGGAGGCCTGCCTCCTCGAGGATCCGGAGGTGCTTCGAGATCGCGGGAAGGCTCACGTCGTGCGGCCGCGCGAGGTCGCCCACGCTGCAATCGCCCGCCGACAGGCGCTCGATGATCGCGCGCCGGATCGGGTGGGCGAGCGCCGAAAAGACCGCGTCGAGGTTCGCGCCCCGTTCCTTAACCATCTGGTTAACCGATAGGGGCTAAGGGATATTTAACTCTTCGGTTAAACGACCGACAGGCGTCGTACCAGGCCCACGCTTATATACCCGAACGCGGCTAGCCGGCCTACTCCCAGGCGAGCTTCGGCGTCGACCCTGGTACGGAGACGCGTCAACATGGCCAAAGCCCGAGCGACCCCGGCAAAGAAGATCAAGGACAAGTGGAAGGCGAAGCAGTGGTACACGGTGAAGGCGCCGAAGATGTTCAACGAGGCGCCGCTCGCCGAGACCCTCGCGGATGAGCCGGAGAAGCTCATCGGCCGCATCGCCGAATCGACCCTGCAGGAGCTCACGGGCGACTTCACGAAGATGCACGTCAAGGTCTACTTCAAGGTGAAGGGTTTCGTCGGCACCGAGGCCCACACCAAGTTCGACGGCCACGAGCTCACGTCCGACTACATCCGCCGCTTGACAAGGAGGAAGAACTCCAAGCTCGACTCCGTGATCGAGGTCACGACGAAGGACGGCTACGGCCTCCGCGTAAAGCCGCTCATCGTCACCGACCGCCGGTGCCGCTCGAGCCAGCTCACCGCGATCCGCCACGCCGCCGAGAACGTCGTGATCGGCAACGGAAAGGACAAGGCGCTCTCCGAGTTCGTCCGGGACATCCTCTCGGGCGAGCTGTCGCAGGCGGTCTACCGCGAGGCGCGCAAGGTCTACCCGCTGAAACGGGTAGAGCTTCGCCGGAGCGAGGTCTTCGCGACCCCGGAGGTCGAGCCCGAGCAGGCCCCGGTGTTCCCGAGTGCTGCGCGCGAGGCCCCGGCCGAGGCCGAGGCGGCAGCCGAGGCCGGCGCCGCAACGCCCGAGGCCGAGGCGGTCACCGAGGCCATGACCGAGGAAGAGGGCGGCAAGCCCGCTCCCGAGGAAGAGCTCTCCGAAGAAGAGCGGTTGTAGGGCCGCCTTCGGCGGCCCGAAGGTGGCTTCGCGAGGGTGGCGCCGGCTCCGCCGGCGCGACGGTGGCGCGCAACGTTCGCCGGTTCAACGCCACGAGGCCCAGCTGCAGCGCCGCAAGCGTGAGCCCTGTGGGGAGCGC
>JBQTJL010000364.1:0-2108 GCA_052387135.1 Methanobacteriota archaeon
GGATCCCGTGGAACCTCCTCCGCGCCGCGTCCGTGGCCGCCGCCCTTTCGGTGGTCGCGCTCATCGTCGCGAAGCCCGACCTCGTATTCGGCGGTCTCTCGGTGGGCCCGAACGGGCTTCCGGCCGCCCGGTGGGGCCCGCTCCACGGCCCCCTCGTCGTCGTCCCGTACTTCGTCTCGTTCGCCGCGGCGCTCGCCGCGCTCCACGCGGCCGCCCGGCGCGCGCCGACGCCCGCGACGCGGGGCCGCGCCGCGACCACGCTCGCGGGCCTCGGCCTCTACCTCGCCTTCGCATCCGGGAACCACCTCGCGTATTTTGCCGTCTCGGGGCCCGACCTCCTCTATGCCGCCCTGTTTGCCGCGACCGCGGCGGGCGTCCTCGGGGCCGTCCGCGCATGGGCGGTCGCCGCCCGCGAGGCGCCGACGCCGCGCGAGCAGAGGATCGCAGGCCGCGTCGCGGTCCTGCTTGCGGTCCCGCTCGTCTGGGGCGCGGTCGAAGGCCTTCTTGCCTCGGGGCCGTTCCCGCGCGCAAACACGGTCGGGCTCTGGCGGCTCGCCGGCGTGGGGATCGTCGCCTACGGGATCCTCCGCCACTCCTACGTCGACCTTCCCGAGCGGGCCCGGCGCGGCGCCACGTTCACGGCAGGCATCGCGGGTTCGGCCGCGCTCGGGGCGGCCGCGTTCGGGGCGACCGGCATCCTTGCCGGCGGCGCGGCGCCCGGCGTCGTCGGGCTCGCCGTGTTCGCGGCGACGGTCGCGCCGGCCGTCACGACCGCGCAGCGCCTCCTCGGCCGTGCCTCCCGAAGCCGCGGCGACGCGGACGCGCTCCTCTACGGACAGCGGATCGAGACGTACCGCTCAGCGCTCGAGGCCGCGATCGCCCGCTCCACGCTCGGCGAAGAACGCGAGTTCCTCGAGTCTCTCCGCGCCCGCCTTCGGATCTCCCCGGACGAGGACCGGCTCCTCCAGCACTACGCGCGCTCCGCGGTGCTACTCCCCCGCGGCCGTTCGCGCGGCGCCGCCTACGACCGCCTCCGGCTCCTCGGCGAAGGCGCGGAGGGGCGCACCTACCTTGCGCGGGACCGCGCGCGGGACGCCCTCGTCGTCTTGAAGGAGCCGCTCGCCCGCTGGCACCGGGACCCCCGCCTCCGCGAAGCCGCGATCCGGGAGGCGCGCCTCGCCGCGAAGGTCCGGCACCCGAACGTCGTCCGCGTCCTCGACGTCGCGGAGGAGGAGGGGCGTCCCGTGCTCGTGCTCGAATACTTGGACGGCGGCAGCCTCGCGGACCACCTCGAGGCCCGCGGGAAGCTCCCGTGGCGCGAGGCGGTCGAGATCGCGTCCCAGCTTGCGTCGGGCCTTTCCGCGGTCCACGCGGCGGGCATCGTCCACCGCGACGTGAAGCCCTCGAACATCCTGTTCGCCTCGGATGGGACCGTGAAGCTCGCCGACTTCGGGATCGCGCTCCGCGACGACGCGGGCCGGTCGCTCCTCTCGGCGGTCGTAGGCCCCTCGGGGACGGTCTCCTACTTGGCGACCGAGGTGCGCGACGGACGCTCGCGCGGAAACGAGCGCACGGACCTCTACGCGGCCGCCGCGGTCCTCCACGAATGCCTCACGGGGCTTCCCCCGGCCGAGGACGGCGTCGCATCGGAGATCGAGGGGCCGGCGGCCCTTCGTGCGTTCCTCTCCCGCGGGCTGGATCCGGACCCGTTCCGGCGTCCGGCCGCCGCCCGCCAGTTCCTCGAAGATCTCTCGAAGGTGGTCCCATGAAGAGCCGCATCGAAACCGTGGAGCAGGAAGAGCGCACGGCCGCGACGCTCGCGACGATCGCCGTCCCGCCGAGGGTCCGGATGCTTTCCTTCCTTGCGACGCCGCGCTCCGCCTCCGAGGTCTCGCGCCGGTTCGCGCTCTCGCGGGCCCTCGCCGAGCGACACCTCGACGCGCTCTCGCTCCACGGGCTCGTCGAACCGCTCCCGGGCGGGCCGGACGACGAGGGCGCCTTCCGGACCGTCGCGCGGCGCGTCTTCGAGCTCGGCCTCGCGGTGGGCGACCTCGCGCGGGGCGCGCCGGACCTGCACGGAGCCCGGCGCCCTTCGGACCGCACCGTGG
>JBQTJL010000365.1:0-3350 GCA_052387135.1 Methanobacteriota archaeon
CTCGTAGACGCGCGTCATCGGAGCCGCGGCCGCCGTCGCGGCAAGGGCGAGGAGGACCGTCGCGGGGACCGCCAGCCGGAGGCCGAGTCCCACGCTACTCCCGCCCGGGCCCGCGCCGGCGCGACCAGACCGCGGCCGCGACCCCGGCGAGGACGACGAGGACGCCGGCCGCGACGAAGGGGCGGAGGTCCGTCGGGTCCGCGGCGGCCGCAAGGAGGTACCGCTCCGTGTCCTCGGCGCGTTGCTGCCGCGCCGCGACCGAGATCAGCGCCCCGATGATGTCCTTCTCGATCCGCGCGTCCTCCCTGTCCTGCCGCACGTAGTCCTCGAAGACCTTGCCGTAGTATTCGGTGTCCGCGAGCGCCTCGCGCGCGACGAGGCCGTCGTAGCCTTCCCCTTCGAGCTTCTCGAGACCGCGCACGATGCGGTCTACACCCAGCCGGTCGGTCGTGTAGAGGAGGAACGCGGCGTTTGCGGCCGAGGAGCCCACGTTCACGTGCCGGTTGAACGTGTTCGACGCGTTGTACGCGATGTAGATCGCGAGGCGGTAGATCGTCTCCTCGGAGTCGTTGTACCGCGGAAGCTCGACGTTGTACCAGGAATCGGGGAACCGGATGTGCTCGCGGGCGTCCCGCGGCGTCGCGTCCGCCAGCGCCTCCAAGGCCTCGCGGTCGACGCCGGGGGTACCCGTCGCGTTCCGGGCGATCCCCACGTAGGCGTCTGCGACGCGGAGGATCGGCAACATGCCGCGCCCGTACGTCGCGACTCCCTGCACGGCGGTCGGGTTCGCGTCCGTCGCGACGACCGTCGCGAACGTATGGTAGAGCGAGAGTCCGTTGTCGACCGTGGCAAGGAGCACGGCGGCCGTGAGGAGATACTCGAGCGCGCGGCGGTCCGAGACCCGCGCGCCCTCGGCGCGGATCGCCTCGTGGAGCCTCCGCGACTCGTTTACGGCGTCGGCGTGCGGGCGCGCGGCAAGCTCCAGGATCCGGGCCGACCGCGAGGCGTTGTCCTCGACGCCTTCGCGCTCGAGGGCCTGCTCGATATCGAAGTAGGCGAGGCGCGCCTCGTAGGCCGCGACCTGGTCCAGCGCGATCCGGGGGTACCCCTGCCGGACGAGGTCGTCGGCAAAGCGCATCGTCCCCTTCGCGATGATGAGGTCGGCGTGGTCCGCCACCACGTATTCCCTCTCGCGGGAGGCCATGTCCGCCTTGATGCGGTCGACCTCGGCGCGCGCGACCGCGACCGCGTCCGCGGGGAACGGGTACGCGGACGGGGGGAACGGCGCGGGGGGCGGCTGCTGGGCGCCGGCCGGGAACCCTACGAGAAGGAGGACGAGAAGGACGGGAGACAGGGCGCGGGGTCGGCGCACGTCCGCCGAACACCGGAACCCGGCATAAGGTTTGTTCTACGGAGCGGCTCCGCTCGGGAAAAAGAACGAAAAAAAGAGGGAAACCGGGGGGCGCAGGGCCCCCCGGTCGCGTTCGCGATCTACGGCAGCGTCGTGCCGAACAGGTCGATGTCCTGCAGCAGGTACGTCGTGTTGCCGTTCAGGTTCACGCCGTCGTCGGCCGAGAGGTACGCCAACGACATATACGGGTCGAGCCCGCCGACCGGGACCGAGACCCTCGCCTGCACCCTCGTCTGCACGTCCGTCCCGAGGCTCTGCGCGAAGATGAACTCGCGCGTGGGGAGGTAGACGCCGGCCATGTCCGCGATGCCGAAGGCCGACCGCATGTGCGGGTCGCAGTTGCCATCGAGGTTGCAGCCGATCAACGTGCCCCAGGAGACGCCGTCCCCGTTCACGTTGCAGGTCGCGTCGCCCGCCGAGAGCCGCGTCGTAAGCGGCGCGTCGAGCACCGTCACCGTAGGCGGCGTCGGCGCCGTCACCAGCGCGAGCGGGTTCGGGAGCGGGTCCGCCGCGGGGTGGGTGTCCACCGGCGCGAGCGGCGTGCAGCCGTAGTCGAGCACGATGACCTTGCCGTTCGCGGCGGCCGCCGAGACCTGGATCACGGTGTCGGCCTCGTGGCCGACGTCCGCGATGTTCGTCCAGTCCCAGTTCGTCTGGTGGGACATCAGGTCCTGGAGCGGCTTGAACTCGCCGATCGTCGGGCGGGGGTCGATCGCGTTGTTCGAGTTCTTGTCCTGCACGATGCCGAGGAACGAGATGAACGCGACGGTCGTCGGATAGAGGTCCCGTCCGGCGTTCTCGTTCGGCCGCGTCGGGTCGCCCTCGGAGAGCGAGAACAGCGGGTCCACGTTGGCACCACAGCCGCGCTCGACCGTGCTCAGGACGCCGTTCACGCAGACGGAGTTCAGGAACGCGCCGCCGGCGCGCTGGAACTTCTGCGAGTCGAGGACCAACGCCCAGCGGTCCGTGAACGTGTCGCCGGCCTTCTTCGCCTTGTGGCCGGGGACCGTGCCCTGCGCGGCGCAGCCCATCCGGGTGCCGTTCGCGGCGAACGCGGACGTGTCGCCCGCGAGCTGGCAGTGGTTCGGCTCGACCTCACGGCGCGGTGTCGGCGTGAACGTCACGGCGTTGCCGAGGATGACGGCGACCGCCTGAAGGTCGTTCACGAACGCGTCCGCCTCCTGGCGCGCGACGATGAAGACGAGCTCATCCCAGTCTTCGACGACCTGGGGGCTCGTGAGCGTCGTGTTCGTGGTGCCCACGATCCGCGTGAACTTGCCCTGGAAGGCGAAGATCGACGCGCTCTGGCCGCAGGTCGAACCGACCCCGACGAAGCACGTGGCATCCGCGGTCTGGTGGACGGAACCGGTGTAGCCGGGGTAGTCCGAGTGCGTGTTCGGGTTCACGACGTAGCGGTAGACCGCCCGGTTCACGGGCGGGCCCGGGAGCGGGTTGAACGCCACGAAGGCCGGGACGAGCCAGACGGAGTCCAGCACGTTGATGTTCGGGAACTGGGCCTGCGTCGTGCCCTGGCCGGGGCCCTTGCCGCACTCGCCGCCCAAGGTCGAATCGTGGATCGCAGGGCGGAGGGGGTCCGTGGCCGAGCGACCGACAAAGCGCCAGATGGGCCAGTCGAGCCGGCCCGACGCGCTCGTCCATTGGTACATCTCGTCGACACCCGCGATTGTGCGGATGTTCGGCTGGCAGACGAGCTGGAAGGTCGTCGCCACGGGGGCGCCGGCGCCATTGTTTGCCGAGGCGTTCCAGTCGGGCTTCCCATCGCCCGTCGTGTCGAGCGCGACCTCGACGTACGTGTAGTTCCATGGGAGGAGCCCGGTGTCCTTGATCGTGAGGGGGCTCGTGCCCGTTCCGCACTTCAGCTTGATGATCGGCTTGAAGAGACCGAGCCAGTCCATGCGGGCGTCGTTGTCGAAGCCGG
>JBQTJL010000366.1:0-4608 GCA_052387135.1 Methanobacteriota archaeon
GGCCGACGAGGCGACGCCGTCGTCGGGGTCCGCATCCGCTTCCGGCGAGCACGCCCAGAGCGCGGCGCCGTACGAGCTCCGTTGGGAGGGCGCGTCGAAGGCGGGCGCGAGCGGGCTCGTCGCGCATTATTCCGAGACCGAGGCCGTCGCGGGCCCCCTTGCCCGTTCGGGCTTCGCGCTCGATGTGCCCGAAGGGACGACGAGCCTCCTGTTCCGGCTCACGTGGGAGCCGGACGGAGAGGAGCACCACGTCATGGTGCACGGGCCCCACGCGGCGGGCGACCCGATGCCGACGTACATGCGGCGTTGGTCGACGACGGGCGAGGACTGCTTCGCGGTGCCGGCGCAGGAGATCGTGCCGGGCCCTTGGAAGGTCATGGTGCACTCGCACGCGGAGGCCCCCGCGTTCGCGTTCTTGGTCACGGTCGTTTCGACGGGAGCCCGCGCCCCGGCCGTCTCGGACGGTCCCCACGGGTATCCGGCGACGGACGAGTTCAACATGGAAGAACGGGAGATCCTGCCCTGCGGAGGCGAATGACGTGAAGCGATGGATCCTTGGCGCGTCCTTGATCGCCGCGCTCGGCGCGGCCGTGTGGTTCGCGGACGCCGACCGGTCCGACCCCGCGCCGGTCGTCGAGGCGTCGACGCCGCCGCCCCCCGACGCGGGCCTTGCCGCCGGCATCGTCCCGCACGATGTCTCCTGGGACGGCTACGTCCGCGTCGGCGCGGCGGACATGCTCGCGCACACGTACGAGACCGAACCCGTGGCGGAACCGTTCGCGAAGATGGGGTTCAACGTCGAGGTCCCGCCCGCGACGACGAGCCTCGCGTTCCGTCTCGTCTGGCCGGCCGGGACGCCGATGCACTACATGGTGCACGGGCCGCCCGAGGCCGGCATGCCGACCTACATGTCGGAGATGCCGGATTCCGGCGACGACTGCTTCGCGGTCCCCGCGGAAGGCGTGGTCCCCGGCGTGTGGAAGGTGATGGCCCACTCGCGATGGACCACGGTCGACCTCGCGTTCACCCTGCACGTGCTCACGGAAGGCCTCGAGGCGCCGCCCGTCCTTGAGGGCTACCACGGTCACAAAATGGCGGACGGGATGTCGATGGAGATGAAGGAGACCGTGCCATGCGCGGCCCCGTGACCCTTGCGCTTGCGCTCGTCGCCGGGAGCGCGCTCGCCGGTTCCCCCGCGGACCCCGAGGCGCCCGACCCCGCGGGCGATACAAAAGTGGCCGACGCCTGCCTCGACATCCTCGGCGCATGGATCGAGTCGGACGCCGACGGCGCGCTCGGGCTCGGGCTCGCGGTCTCGGCCTGCGATGTCCCGTACTCGAACGGGATGGACCGTTGGTGGGGCCTCACGTTCGTGACGCCCCGCGGCACGTTCATCGCACACGCGTTCGGCTGGGACCCGGTCGAGCGGCCGACGGACACGGGCTCGTGTCCGTATTGGTACTTCCAAGAGGGGGCCTCGGGGACGCTCGGTTCGAACCACAAGAAGGCCGACTGCGAGTTCGTGCCGGGAAGCCCCGCCCTCCTTCGGTTCGCGTACGACCCAGAGCTCGAACGCGTGGCGCCGGGCGACCCCGTCACGCTACGCTACGTCGCGGCGGGCTACGTGTTCGGAGGCTACGCGCCGCTGGAGATCGACCTCGCGCGCCCGGTCCGCGCGTACGTGCAGCCCGCGCCCGTCGTCACGGAGCCAGCGAACGGCACTGGCGAGCCGGCGGCCCCCGAGTCGGCGCCTCACGAGGACGATGCCGCGTCGGAGCCTGCGATCGGCCCCGCCGAAGCGTCGCCCGCCCCGGATCCGCCCGCGCCCGAGGCCGAGACCCGGACCGTGCCCTGGCCTTCGCCCTTGCTAGCGCCAGCGCTAGCCCTTGCCCTTACGAAAGGCATATAGAGGGCCGGGGGCTATCGTCGGTCCCCGTTGAGCCCATGAAGTTCATCGTGGTCACCGGGGGCGTTCTGTCGGGTCTTGGGAAGGGGATCACGACCGCCTCGATCGGCCGTCTCCTCAAGGCGCGAGGATTTTCGGTTACCGCCGTGAAGATCGACCCCTACGTGAACGTCGACGCGGGCACGATGAACCCGTTCGAGCATGGTGAAGTGTTCGTGCTGAACGACGGCGGCGAGGTCGACCTCGACCTCGGCAACTACGAGCGGTTCCTCGACGTGGAGCTCGGCCGCAACAACAACATCACGACGGGCCGCGTCTACCAGTCCGTGATCGAGAAGGAGCGCCGCGGGGATTACCTCGGGAAGACTGTGCAGATCATCCCGCACGTGACGAACGAGATCCGCGACCACGTGAAGGCGGTCGCGAAGGCCTCCGGGGCCGACGTCGCCCTGATCGAGGTCGGCGGCACCGTGGGCGACATCGAGAGCGCGCCGTTCCTCGAGGGCGTCCGCCAGCTCCGCCGCGAGGTGGGCGAGTAGAACCTCGCCTTCGTCCACACGACGCTCGTCCCGACGATGTCCGTCGTCGGCGAGCCGAAGACGAAGCCGACGCAGCACTCGGTCGCGGAACTGCGCTCGATCGGCATCCAGCCGGACATGATCGTCTGCCGGGCCCGCTCGATGCTCGACGCAAAGACCCGCGAGAAGATCAGCCTGTTCTGCGACGTCCCGGTCGAGGCCGTGGTCTCGGCGCCGGACGCGCGCACCATATATGAAGTGCCGCTCCTCCTCGAGGAACAAGGCGTCGCGCGGTACCTCCTTTCGAAGCTCCGCGCGACGCCGCGCACGCCGGACGACGGGCTCGCCTCGTGGAAGGAGTACGTGGACCGCGTCGTCTCCCCGCGGCACGAGGTGCGGGTCGCGGTCGTCGGGAAGTACACGAACCTCGCGGACTCGTACCTTTCGATCTCCGAGTCGTTCCTCCACGCGGGCGCCGAGCTTTCGGCCCGCGTCAAGGTCGAATGGGTCGAGTCGACCGAGATCGAGAAGGGGAACGTCCGCGTCGAGGAGGCGTTCCGGGACGTCGACGGCGTCCTTGTGCCGGGCGGCTTCGGAAGCCGCGGCAGCGAGGGCAAGATCCGGGCGGTGCGGCACGCGCGCGAGCAGCGGATCCCGTACCTCGGCATCTGTTTCGGCTTCCAGCTCGCGGTCGTCGAATTCGCCCGGAACGTCTGCGGGCTCGAACGCGCGAACTCGACCGAGCTCGACAAGGACACGCCGAACCCTGTGATCGACATCCTCCCGGAGCAGCGGAGCGTCGTGAAGATGGGCGGCACGATGCGCCTCGGAGGCTCCGAGATCTTGGTCTCCGACCGGACGCTCGCGCGGAGCCTCTACGGCGCCGACCGCATCGTCGAGCGGCACCGGCACCGGTACGAGGTGAACCCGGCGTACATCCCGACGCTCGAAGAGAAGGGCCTCGTGTTCTCGGGCCGGCACCCCGCGGCGCCCTTGATGGAGATCATGGAGCTTCCGGGGCATCCGTACTTCATCGGCGGCCAGTTCCACCCCGAGTTCCGGTCGCGGCCGGGACGCCCCGCGCCGCTCTTCCTCGGCTTCGTCCGCGCGGCGCTCGCAAGGAAGCTCGAGCAGCCGGTGTCCGACAGGGTGCGGCGGTGAAGGCGAGGCCGACGACGCTCACGAACGTGATATGTGATATGTGATGCGGAGGATGGCGGGTTTCCGAGCGTTGGGGCGGTGCATCACCCATCACCCTTCACCCTTCACCGGTCACCCATCACCCGTCGCCCGTCACTCATCACCCGTAACCGACCCGCGTCACCGCCACTGGTACGTGCACGACAGGCACTCGTACTTGTTCGCAAGGAAGCGCATCTGGATGTCCTTGCTGGAGCAGGCCGGGCAGTGGAAGTAGACGAGCGGCCACGAGCCCGGCTCGTCGAACACCTCGCGCTCGTCCGCCTGTTTCTGGGCCCTTTCGGGGTCCAGGTGCTCGTGGCGGCTGTACCGCGTGTGCTTCGAGCGCCGGTAGAGATGGCGGTTGCAGGAGAAGTCGGTGCAGTAGAAGTGCTTCCCGTCGTCCGTGAGGAAGCATCCCCGGAGCTCGCATTTCGGCGGGAGGATCCGGCCGAAGTACTTCACCTTCTGGCCGACCTGGGTCCCTCCCGCTGGCGCTGACATGCCACGCTTCCTCGGAAGCACCGGCTATTTACGGGTTCGCCAATCGGACGACCGGCCCTCTTATAACGAAAGCCTTAATGGGCGCGGTCTCGATGGGCGCGGCGATGTCCGGTGATGAGCTTCGCGTGATGAGTGATGCGCCGGCTGGACGGCAGCAAGCCCGCCTTCCTCCGCATCACCCATCACCCATCACAGTCGTCCTCGCCCTCGCCTTCGCCCTCGCCTTCGCCCTCGCCCTCGCCTTCATCGCGCCCCTTGCCGCCTCCCAGCAGGGCCCGTTCTTCGGCGTCTCGGTCGAACTCTCCGAAGGCGAAGCCGAGAGCAAGCTCGCGGACCCCGGCCAAGCGGTCGAATTCCGGTTCACGGTCACGAACACCGGGTCCGTGGCCCGCCCCGTCGACCTTTCCCTCTCCGAGTCCCCCGCCGGCTGGACCGGGAGCGTGGAGCCGACCTCGATGCAGCTTGGCGCCGGAGAGTCGGCGGAGGCCGTCGTCTCGGTGA
>JBQTJL010000367.1:0-1799 GCA_052387135.1 Methanobacteriota archaeon
GCGGCGGCCCGGAGGCCTGGTGGCGGGGCGGCGGCGGCCGCGGCCGCCCCGGGGCCCGGTGCGGAAGACGCCGCGCTTCGACGGCTCGGCGCGACCGTCGCGTCGCTCGACGAGACGCGCCTCGCGCTCCTCCACCGCCTGCACGTCTCGATCCGGACGGCACGCGACGTCGGCGGCGCCGACCGCTGGCTGCACCACCGCTGGCTCGACATCCATCGCCAGATGACGGAGGACCTCGGAGGGCGCCTCGACCTCGGCGCCGGCACGCATTACGTGTGCGTCGGCGCGGGGGGGCGGAACCCGCTCGCGCTCCCGCTCCTCGTCGGCCTCTCCGGCGCTTCCCGCGTGACCGCGATCGAGCCCGAGCCGATCCCCGGGCACGAGGAGTGGCGTTGGCGCGTCGGGCTCGAAGAGATGGCGCTCCGCCTCCTTGCGGGGAACGTGCGGCCCCCGGGCGTCGACGCGTCCCGCGCCTCCCTGGAAAAGTTCGTGGACGTAGACGCGCTCCTTTTCGGTCCGGCCGGCGGCGGCGTCCTCCGGAGGGGCGCCCTCGATCTCGTGCCCGGTTTCTTCGAAGACGTCCCGCTCGCGGCCGGAAGCGTCGACCTTCTTTCGAGCCGGTCCGTCCTCGAGCACGTCGCCGAATACGACCGGTTCTTCGACGCGCTCGCGCGCGTCGTGAAGGAGGGCGGTTGGATGTACCACGACATCGACCTTACGAGCCACAGCGGACCGAAGGACCGCTTTCGGTTCTACCGGGAGCCGCCTCCTAAGCCGGGCAAGCGAACCCCGCACCGCCTGAACGAGCTTCGGTGCTCGGATTATGTTCGTGAATTGGAGAAGCGCGGGTTCAAATGCCGGGTCGCCAAGCGGAACATGGCTTCGGCGGCGCACCTTGACGAGGCCCGGCTCCAGCCGCGATTCCGCCATTACTCCGACGAGGACCTCCTGTGTTCGCGCGTGATCCTTCTCGCTCAAAAGGAAACGTGACGACCCATGTCCCTACGACGAATGATCCGCCGTTCGATCAAGTACTCCGGGCGTCTCGCGGGATTCGAGATCGCAGGCCTTCCGCCGGCCGGAAGGATCATGGATGGATCCGGGTTCTCCGCGTTCGGCGAGTTCCAGGCCTCGGGCGGGCGGAAGATCCAGCTCCTCGCCGGCTACCGGGACACAATCAAGAACTGGCGCCAGGACTACTGGCCGACGATCGCGCTCCTTTCGGCGCAGGCGAGGCGGTTGAGGCTTCCTCCCGAGGCCTCGCGTTTTCTCCATGAGATCCGAGACGCCCCGACGCTGACCCGGCCCCTTGACGAGGTCGCGGACCTCGTAGCATCCGTCCACGACTTGCATCCGGATCAGTTCGTCCGGTCCGACATCCGGTCGCCGCTCACGAAGCGTCCCGTCATCGCCCCGGCCCTTACGGGCGCCGAGGTGGCGAGCGCCGCCGACGCGTACCGCGGGCTCGTCCGCGACATGCTCTGGGAGATCCGGCGCAACCTGCGCGACCGCCGCCTCGAGGACCTCTCGGTCCTCGAGACGGGATGCGGGATGGGGTACGGCGTCGTGGCGTTCGCGTCCGCGGGATGTCGCCGGAGCGTCGGGATCGACCTTGCCCCTCCGGACTTCCGCGCCCTTTCAGAACGGCCCGCGGTCCTCGAGCGTCTCGGGTACGGCAAGGCGGACGTCGCGCGCCGGACCGAGATCCGTGTCGGGGACATCGTGAAGATGCCCTTTGACGACGAGGAGTTTGACTTCGTCCACAGCCATTCCGTCCTCGAGCACATCCACGACCTGCC
>JBQTJL010000368.1:0-10461 GCA_052387135.1 Methanobacteriota archaeon
ACGGCCGTTCCCCCTCGGGCACCCCCATGCCGGACGGGCCTGTTGGGATTCGAACCCAAGACATTTCGGTTAAGAGCCGAACGCTCTACCTAGCTGAGCTACAGGCCCGGGCGAGACCGGGCTAAGCATTCCGGGTCCTGTATTAAAGCTTACTAGGCGGAGGCGCCATGAGGTCGCGTGCTCGCGCCGGGGAAGGTGCTCCGCGTCGACCTCTCGACGGGCCGCGCCGCCGAGGAGCCGCTCGAGTTCGGCGCGGTCCGCGACTTCCTCGGATGCTCCGGGCTCTCGGCAAAGCTCCTCCTCGACTCCGGCGCGTGGCGCCCCGACCCGCTGTCCCCTGAGGCCCCGCTCGTGTTTGCGGTCGGACTCCTCACGGGACTCCCCGCGCCCGATACGGGCCGCTTCACCGTCTGCGGGAAGAGCCCGCTCACGGGGATCTGGGGCGAGGCGAACTGCGGCGGGACCCTGCCGTTTGCCCTGAAGCGCACCGGGTACTGGGCCGTCGTCGTCTCCGGCCGAGCGTCGAAGCCCTCGACGCTCGTCGTCTCGGACGAAGGCGCCGAGATCCGGGACGCGACCCACCTCTGGGGGCTCGATTCGTACGCGACGCAGGAGGCGGTCCGCCGCGAGGTCGGCGACAAGGCGAGCGTCGCGACGATCGGCGTGGCCGGCGAGAAGCGCTCCCTGCTTGCCGCGATCATGAACGACGCGGGCCGCGCGGCGGCGCGGGGAGGCCTCGGCGCCGTCATGGGGGCGAAGAACCTGAAGGCCTTCGCCGCTCTCGGCACGCGCCCCGTGCCGATCGGCGACCCCGCCGGGTTCCGGGACGCCGCGCGCGAGGCGCATGCGCATGTCCGCGACGCGATGGTCACGTCGATGTTCCGCGAGCTCGGGACCGCCGGATACCTCGACATGGGCTACATGGAAGGCGACGCTCCCGTGAAATACTGGACCGCGGGCACGTTCGAGGGCGCCCACAAGCTCTCCGGCGCTTCGATGAAGGAGACGATCCTCACGGGCAAATACCACTGCATCGGTTGCGTCATCGGCTGCGGCCGTGAGGTCGAGGTCCCGCGCCTTCCGGGCGTCCGCGTCGACGGCCCCGAGTACGAGACCGTCACGGCGTTCGGGACCCTTCTCATGGTCGACGACCTCGCGAAGGTCGCCGAGGCGCACCACCTGTGCAATGTCCACGGCCTTGATGTGATCAGCGTCGGCTCCACCATCGGTCTCGCCTTGCACCTCTACGAGAAGGCCATGCTCTCGATACGGGACACCGGCGTCGCGCTCGAGTGGGGAAACGCGGACCTCGTCCTCCGGCTCGTCGAGATGACCGCGAGGCGGGAGGGGTTCGGGGCCTTGCTCGCGGACGGGGCGTGGCGTCTTGCAAGGCGCGTCGGGCACCCCGAGGAGGCGGTCGTCGTAAAGAAGCTCGAGGTCCCGATGCACGACCCGCGCGCGTTCCACGGGATCGCCGTCCAATACGCGACGAGCCCGCGCGGGGCCTGCCACAAGCAGGGCGAGTTCTACGAGATCGACATCGGACTCGAGGAACCCGAGATCGGGCTCCGGAGCGCCGGACGCTTCGAGGTCGCGGCGAACCTCCGACCCGCCATCGTGGACCAAGATCTGAAAGCCGTCTACAACGCGCTTTCGGTGTGCCAGTTCGCGCGCGTCCCGACCCCGCTCCTTGCGCGGCTCGTGTCGGCCGCTCTGGGTGCGCCGTACTCGGTCGCGGACCTTCTTCGGACCGGCTCGCGGCTCTTCCAGGCAAAGCGCCTCTTCAACGTCCGGTGCGGCGTGCGCCGCAACGACGACTGGCTGCCCCAGGCCCTCCTTCGGCCGACGCCGGAAGGCGGCGCGGCCGGACGCGTGCCGCATCTTACGGAAGCGGTCCTCGACGAGTACTACCGGCTGCGCGGGTGGGATCTTTCCGGCGTGCCGGTCGCGGAGACGCTCGCGGCGCACGGGATCCCGTCCCAGGGAAACTGACAAGGGCCGGGACGACGCTCGCCGTCCCGGTATTCGGATGCGCGGATTCTGCACGGACCCCCGGCTCGGTTTTGTCGCGATCGCCGTTTCGCTTGTGGTCGCGGGATGCACGGGTGCACCCCCCGGTCCCGATCCCGGGCCCGCCCGGGAGGGAACGCTTCGGGAATTCGATCTCTACGTCGCCGAATGCCCTCTCGAACCGGTTCCCGGCCGCCCGCTGTTCGGGCTCGGTTTTTCGTTTACGGAGGGCGGACCCTGCACGATCCCCGGACCGGAGATCCGCGTGCGGGAAGGCGATCACGTCGTCGTGCGCTTCCACAACGGACACCACACCGTGCACTGGCACGGATACGCCGTCCCGTGGGCGATGGACGGCGTTCCCTACATGGCGCAGGGCCTCGTCGGCGGCGACGCCGTCTACGTGTACGAATTCGACGCCCGGGAGACCGGCACGTATTGGTACCATTGCCACGTCGATGTCCCGGTCCACATCGACTGGGGCATGTTCGGCGCCTTCATCGTCGAACCGTCGGACCCGGCGGCGGACCCGCCGTATGGGCGCGAGCACACGCTCTTCCTCCACGAGGCGGACTCGGTGCTCCAGTCGATCGACGCCGCGCCCCGCCCGCCGGAGAGCCCGAACGACGTGCCCGAATATGCGGCCCGCGTCGGGCGCCAGGCGCTCGCGTCCGGCGCCGCCGGCGCCGAGGACACCTCCGGCAACCATTCGTTCTCGGAGGGGCCGCGCCCGTATTATCCGGCCGTGAGCACGCGCTACCGGCCTCAATACGACACGTTCATCGTCAACGGCAAGAGCTACCCGTACGGGGAGGACGTCCGGATCCGGACCGGCGAGACGCTGCGCCTTCGCGTCGTGAACGCGGGCCAACTCGTCCACACGATGCACCTGCACGGGCACCACGCGCTCGTGACCCACAAGGATGGCTATCGTCTCGGCTCGCCGTACGCGATCGACACGCTCCTCCTAGGCCCCGGCGAACGGTACGACCTGTATCTCCGAGGAGACAATCCGGGCGTTTGGGACTTCCATGACCATGGTGGCGCTTGGGGCGTGGGCGCGTACGCGGCGACGGACCACGCGTTCCCCGGGGGAATGAACACGCGCATCGTCTACGACGATCTCGAAGAACCGCCGCTTCCGGAGCCGACGCCGGAACGGGGCGCCCGCCGGCATCACTGAAGGTACGCCGCGCCCGCCTTCGCGACCCGTTCCCGCGCGTCGTGCGGCGCGTAGAACCGGAGGCGCCAGTGGTCCCGCGCGGCCTGCCCCAGGGTGGCGACGAGGCTCGACACGGACGAGAGCGGCTCCAGCGCCCCGCCGTCGCGGAGGATCTCGACCTCCGTGCGCCCTTCCGCCACCGGAGGGACGTCGAGGAGGACCGCCTCGGGCGGAAGCCTCGCGTCCTTCGCCACCTCCTCTTCGATGCGGCGGCGCCGTCTCGAGGACGAAACGAGGTCGCCCACCCAGACGGCGCGGGCCTCGGACCATGGGACATCGAGCGCCGGCTTCAAAAGCCGGCGGCCCTCGATCAAAGCGAGGAGGCGGGCCCCCTCGCCCCCTTGCCCGCGAAGGACGGCTAGGAGCCCCACGTCGTCCATCGACGCGAGCGCCTGCGGCGCAAGACCTCCGGAGGCGATCGTGGCCTCGATCGCGCGCCGCATCATCGCCTCCGCGACGCGGCAGGTGCGATGGTAGTACACGGCCGCGTACATCGTGAAGCGGGTCGCAAGCAGCATCTCGGCCGCCGCCACTGCGGATTCGCGGAGCACCAGGCGGTCGGTGCGGAGCCGGATCTCGCTCGTGAGGCGCGCGAGGTCCACCCCGATCCGGACACCCGTATAGTGCCCGTCGCGGACGAGATAATCCATGCGGTCCACGTCTAGGCCGCCCGCGACGAGGCCGCCGAGGAGCCCTTCGCCGCGGATGAGGCGCGACACGGCCACCGGATCGACGCCCTGCGCTCGGAGAGCGTCCGCGACGGGCCCCTCCGTCACGCGCCGGACGGTGAGGGCGAGGTGGGACGCGCCGAGGTGTTCTTCGAGGATCGGCTCGGACAGGTGGCTGAAGGGTCCGTGGCCGAGGTCGTGAAGGAGGGCCGCGAGCGTGAGCGAACGCGCGTCGTCGTCCGAGAGCGCGAGCGCGCCCGCGGCCCGCGACGCAAGGTGGTAGGCGCCGAGCGCGTGCTCGAACCGCGTGTGGTTCGCGCCCGGATACACGAGGTTCGCCGTCCCTAGCTGGCGGACCCGGCGCAGGCGCTGGAACTCGGGGAGGTCGACGACGGCGGCGGCCTCGCGGGCGAGCCGGATGTAATCGTGGATCGGGTCCCGGACGGTCACTTCTCGGGCGGGCACGACGTTCCGGCAATGGCGGCCCGGACCTTTAGGCTACGCGTTGGCGCCGCAGGCCGAAGAACACGAGAAGGCCCACCACGGCGAGGGCGGCGGCCCCGACGACGAGCGTCGCCCGCGTGGCGCCTTCAGGAACGAAGACCGTCACGGAAAGGGCCGGGGACGCCCCGAGGACGGCCGGCCCCGAAAGCCACGAAAGGAGGACCCGCCCGTCCGCCGCGGCGATCGCCGGGGCGGCGAACACGTCGCCTTCGGACGCGTTCGCGACGACGCGCGCGTCGGCGCCGCCGAGCGTCCATTGGCCGGAGCGCACGGACCGCGACGCGCGGATCCACGCGATCTCGGCCCCGGCGTCGGACGAGGCGGCCGCGACGTCGCCCGGCCGCACGGGTCCTACGTCGAGGAGCCGCGCCTCGGAGGCGTTGCCGGTCGCCGGGTTGAACGAGACGGACCAGAGCGCGAGGCGGAGGTCGAGATAGGCAACATGCACGATGCCCGATGCCCCGACGGCGACCGGCGCGAGGGCCGGTTCGGCGACGAGCAGCTCCGTCGATTGATGCACGGCGCCTTCCACCGCATGGACCCGAACGTAGAGCAGGGGCGGCGAAGCGCCGTCCGCCTCGTCCCACACCACGGCGAAGTAGCCGCCGCTCTCCGCCACCGCGACGCGGCCCGCCGACGCGACGCGCGCCTCGCCCGCGATCGTCCGCACGTGCGGCTCCTCCGACCACGCCCGGACGGAAAGGCGGCCGGGGGACTCCGTCGTCTCGCGGCCGACGAACGCGCCCACCGCGGTCGCCTCGGGCCCGGCGGCGAGGACCGGATGCGAGGCGACGCGAGGCCGCGCGAGCCCCGTGGGCATCACGGAAGCTTCGGCGACGGAGCCGTTCCGACCGACCCCGAACGCGCGGGGGCCCTGGGTCGCGTCGGCGAGGAGGACGAGGTGGCCGTCCCCGAGCGGCGCGACGCTCGCCTCGGACACGCCCTCGGAGACGAGCACGGTCGTCTCGCCGCGCGGCGCTCCCTCGGCGTCGAGCCGGAACAGCGTGACCCGACCGCCGCCGGGCGCCGCGACCACGAAACCGTCGGCGGAGTCACGCGCCGCGGACGGTGCGCCGGCGTCGGAGAGCGTCGCGAGCGTGCGGGGCGTGGTCCAGGATGCGGTGGCGGTCGACGCAACTAGACAATAGGCAAGGAGCAAGGAGGCGAGGAGCAAGGCGCCGAGAGTCCCACGCATGCTACATCGCGTCCGGCGCGGAGATCCCGAGGAGGTCGAGCGCGTTCGCGAGGACCTGCCGCGTCGCGTCGACGAGGCCGAGCCGGGCCGCGACGAGCTCCGGCGAGGGCGCGGTGAGCACGGGACAGTCCCGGTAGAACTGGTTGAACTGCTGCGCGAGCCCAAGCGCGTAGAGCGCCACCGGATGCGGCCGGGCGCCGTCCGCCGCCTCGCGGACCGTGCGGGGAAGTGCTGCGAGCTGGCGCACGAGGGCGGTCTCCTCGGGATGCGTGAGGAGCTTCCCGTCGCCGCTTGCCGCGAGGCCATCGGCGCGAGCCTTTCGGAGGATGCTCGCGGAGCGCGCGTGCGCGTACTGGACGAACGGAGCCGAGTCGCCCTCGAAGTCGAGCGCCTCCTCCCAGCGGAACTGGATCGTTTTTTCCGGCTGCACCTTCACGATGTTGAACCGCAATGCCGCGATACCCACCATCTCGGCGATCTTCTGCATCGCCGAAGCGTCGAGCTCGCCGGAGCGCCGCTTCTCGACCTCGGCCCGCGCTCGGGCGACCGCCTCGTCGAGGAGGTCGTCGAGGTAGACCACCCGGCCCGCCCGCGTCGACATGCGCCCTTCCGGAAGCGACACGAAGGCGTAGAACAGCGTCTCCACGGCGCGCTTCTCGCCGAGGAGCTCCAACGCGATCGCAAGCTGCCGCATCGCGAGCTTCTGGTCCTCCCCGAGGACGTTCACGACGCGGTCCGCGCGCGAGAGCTTGTCCGCGTGGTAGGCGATGTCCCGCGTCGTGTAGAGCGTCGTCCCGTCGCTCCGCGTAAGGAAGAACTTCTGCGACTTTCCGGCGATCCCCCAGCGCGTCATGTCGATGAAGGAGGCGCCTCCTTCGGTCCCGGCCTCGGGCGTCGTCCGCAACCGCTCGACGAGCCGTTGCACGGCCGCGTCCCGGACGAACCGTGATTCGAACACGTCGGCGTCGAACCGCACGCCGAGCCGCGCGAGGCTCGCGTAGATCGCGTCGAGGTTCGCCCGCACGACCTCCGAGACGCGGCGCCCGATCTCGGCGTCCCCCGCCTCGAACCGCGAGAGCCACCCGTCGATCGCCGCCTTCACCTTAAGGTCCGCTTCGGCCATCCCGGACGCCTTCTGGTAGGCCGCGACGAACCGGTAGTCCGGCTTGTCGCGTTCCGGCTCCGGGAGCTCCGACGCGGGGACGTTCGCGACGCCCCACGCCATCGTCACGACCTGTCGTCCGACGTCGTTCACGTAGTATTCCGTGCGGACGTCGTACCCTGCGGCCCGGAGGATCCGTCCGAACGTGTCGCCGATGATGGGGTTCCGCGCTCGGCCCACGTGGAGCGGCCCGGTCGGGTTCGCGCTCGTATGCTCGAGAAGGAGCCGGACGCCGTTCGGTTCACCGTGCCCGTAGGTCCCCTTCCAGTGCCGCACCGCTTCGAGGGTCTTCTCCGCGAGCACCGCGGGTTCGATCCGGACGTTCACGTAGGGGCCTTCGGCGCTCACGGAAACCAGCCCCGACGGCGGCATCGCTTCCGCGATCGCCTTCGCCATCGCGGCAGGATGGCTCCGCGCTTGCTTCGCAAGGGCGAAGCACGGGAAGGCGAAATCGCCCTTTTCGCGCGGCGGGAGCACGATCTGCGCCTCGACGTTCTCCGGCGGGTACCCCGCGCTGCGGATCCCTTCCTCGAGACGGGCCCGGGTCTCGAGGCGGAACTCGGAGAGGACGTCGCGGCGCATCGTCACGCGTCCCGGACTTCGTTCAGCCTATTTCAACGTTCTTTTGGCGTTCGTTGTCGTTGCCTCGGTCGTCGCGCCCTTCGAACGGGCTCCACATCGTAGCGGTCATCGTTCCGCCCCCGGACCTTCGCCTCGCGGCGTCTGGGGCAAACGTCCGTCTTACGTCCGCGCCGCGTCGCGCTCGATCCGGTCCGCGTCCGCGTGGTCGATCCCGAGCGTCGTCCGGAGCCGGTCGAGGAGGAACCGCTCGTCCTTCGTGATCGCGCCGTCGGCCCACGCGGCGAGCGCCTGTTCGCGGTAGACCCGGAGGCGGTCCTCCGAAGTCATCTCGCCCACGGCCTTCACGCCCGGAAGCGCCGTATCCGCCACGCGCTCCGCGAAGCGCTGGACCGGTTGGATCCCGAAAAGTAGGAGGCCGGTCACGGCCCCCCCAAAGAGGAGCCCGTAGGAGCGCGAGAGGTATTGTTGGGCGATCTCGGCCGCGACGAAGAACACCGCGACGAACACGGCGGCGACGGTGCCGCGCCGAATCCCCCACTTTACGCGCAGGTCGATCCCCAGGAGCTGGTGGTGGAGGATCGCGTAGACCAGGAGGGCGAAGCCGACGACTCGGACCGCGCCGAAAAGCCAAAGGGCGCCTCCCGACACCTGGCGGACCATTCCGAGGAGCGGGATCGCAAGAAGCAGCCACGCGAGCAGGCGGGCAAGGAGCGCTTCGCGGCCAGCGCATGCTTCGCCGTTCCGGAGCCAGAGCGCCACGAGCACGAACGAGACCCCGACGAACAGGACCGCCCGGATCGGCCCGGTCGTCTGGTCCGTGATGTCCGCGAGGAGGTCGGTGCCGACGTTGATCCCGAGGATGAGCAGGACCGAGGCCGTGAGGAGCCGGAGCGTCGCGCGCTCCGCCGGCGCCCGCGAGACGCGGTGGTGCAACGTGAAGCGCGCGATCGCGAACGTGGCGGCCGCGAAGAACAGGCTGAGGCCCGCCCCGAAGGCCGCAAGGAACGGAGCCGACCCCGCCGTCGCGCCTTCGGCGACCTGCTCCGCGACCCGCTCGTCGAATCGCAGGACGACGATCCCCATCGGAACGAGGAACAGGGCTCCGGACAGCAGGGTCGCGGCCACCGTGTGCGCGCGTGCGGGGACTCGGGGCGCCGCGACGCCGAGGAGGCCGAGGCCGGCGGCCGCCGCGAGGATCCCGGCCCAGAGGAGCAAGACCACGGCGAGTTCGTCCTTGTTCGCCGCAAGGCCGCCGGTCGCCGGAAGGAAGTTGTCCACGGTCCGGAAGAGGCCGTACCCGAGGCAGAAGGCGGCGAGCGCCACGTTCTCGTTCCGCCGGGGGCGGACCGTGAGCACGTAGAGCCCGAGGAGAACGAGGAGCACGCCGCTTCCCCCGTTCACGATGGCGTTCGCGCTCGTGTCGAACTGCACGGGCGACAACTTGCGACTTGCTACTTGCCACTTGCGCCGTCACGCGCGCGGGCTCGGCCGGTGTTGGGGGTCCTCGCTTGGCTCGGACCCCCAAACAGACCGGCACTCGCCAAGCATGTCATGCGGTTGATGGCGGCCCGATCTTGAATCGAAGGATTGCGGCGACTCCACCGAAGGCCGACAACAGAAGCTGGCCTTCGTCGGAATCCGTCCCGATGAGCTGGACATCCGTTCCCCTCGACTCGGCGACCGCGTTCAGCTCCTCGATGATGTCGGTCTTCGCCGTAAGGTGGAGGTTCGCGCTCTCGCACTTCCCGCAGCGCGCCGTGGCCTCGCGTTGGGCCGATTCGCCCGTGAGCGTCCGGTCCTCCTCGTGACCGCAGTCCTTGCATCGTACGCCGTAGGTGACCTTCTGCAGCTTGTCCGAAAGGATCAGGGTCGCGACCGCGCCCATCTCGAGCGCGTGCCGCACTTGGGCCTCGCCGTAGGCCGCAAGCCCTCCGTCCGGTTTTCCCACCTCGCGGAGGAACCGCTGCATCAGGTCCTTCTGCTTCGTAAGGCCCAGTTCCTCGAGCGTGCTGTGCGCGTTCTGGACGAGCTCCTTCAATCCGAACTCGTCCGTGTACCCCGCGTCGAACGTGTCGATGACCTTTTTCTGGATCTCGTGGTGGAGGTAGTTCGAGTTCACGAAGTGCGTCTTCGTATAGCCGGGGCCGCCGACGAGGATCCCTTTGAGCTCCTTCACGTTCAAGAAGATCTCGTTCGCGGACTCGGCGACCTGCTTGAAGAACTCGTGCGCGGCCTGCTCGATCAGGCGCTCGAACCGCTTCTGGGACTGGCCGCCCATCGTGTGCTTCGAGGGGACGAGCGACTGCATGTTCCGCAGAAGCTCGATCCGCTGGCCCCGGAGGAGCCCGATCGTCGCCTCGCGCCGGTCCACGAGGAGGAGGCCGTAGTTCTCGTGCTCGTCGAGCATCCGCTCCAAGGGCTCGAGCAGGAACTCGGAGTCGCAGCGGTAGATGTACGACGGCACGGCCTCGGGGGGCTCGATGACCTTCTGGACCATCTCGGTCTGGCCGCCCGCGACCGCCTTGTGCCCGCACAGGATGACGAGCCCGTTTCCCGGGATCTGGCGGTAGTGCTTCAATCGCTGCAACACCGATTCCAAGGCCGCCGTCACGTTCTTGTTCGTGGATTTGGACTTGATGTTCGCGGCCTGCCCGATCTCGCTCCGGATCTGGTTTGCGACGTCCGAGATCTGCGTCCCAGGCGGGATGTAGAGCGATACGAGCTGGGTGGCACTCCCCCGGACGCCTCGGATCTCCTCGAGGGCCTTCTTGAACTCGTAGCGGGCCATCTGGTCGGAAGGCATTCGTCGTGACGGGGGCGAGTACGCCCGGGGCTTATTTGAACGTTTCTCGTTTCGCGGTGACCTTTCAGCGGGTCGAAGAGGTCGGACAGCAGTCGTCGTAGGTCGTCTTTCCGCCCCCGGACCCGTCGGCTCGCGGCGTCTGGGTCGCGCTGGTTGCGTCGGCCTCGGCTCGGTCGTCGGCGCTTCTTCGTGAGATTCCTGGAAGCGCCTCCTTCCTCCCTCGGCCTTCCTTGCCATCGCGCCCCATCCGCGCGCGAGCCTCGGTCCGGCGGCGGGGCGCCGGACGACGCGTCTCCCGCTGCGACTGGCCCGCGC
>JBQTJL010000369.1:0-2363 GCA_052387135.1 Methanobacteriota archaeon
CGATTTCGGACATGCTCGCGGACCGCGAGAAGAAGCACGCGCTCACCGGCATGTGGTGGTACGCCAAGCGTCTCCTTACGTAGGCGCTAGGAGCGTCGCGCGGCCGTCGCCACGTGCACCCGCATCCCCTGCTTCTTCAGCTGCCAGCCGTAGGCGACCCCGATCGCGAGGCCGGCAAGGTGGGCAAGGCCGGCGGTCTTCGTCCCCACGCCTTCGAACTCCGCGAGCGCCGTCGAGAGGTCGTAGAGCGCGAAGATGCTCGTGATGAGCCAAAGGGGCGCCGGGATCACGAAGAAGAGAAGGACGCTCCAGTTCGGCGCGAGCACGGTGAGCGTGCCAAGGAGCGCGAGGATGCCGCCGGAGGCTCCGACCACAGAATCCTGGAACACGAGGGACTGGGCGACGCCCGCGATCGCGCCCGCGCCGACGAAAAGGAGCGAGAAGCGGCTGCGCCCGAGCAGCCGCTCGAGGGACGGGCCGAAGCTCCACAGGACGAACATGTTGATGAAGAGGTGAAGGACGCCGCCGTGCGCGAACACGCTCGTAAGGATCGTCCACGGGCGCGCCCAGAAACCGGGCGAAAGGACGAAGAGGTCGCCGCAAAGGGACCCGGCGTCGCACCCGTCGCCGACCGAGCTCGTCACAAGTTGCAGGAGGAACACGACGAGCGCGGCGACGACGAAGAACATGGTGGCTTGTCCGCCGAACGGGGCGAGCACGCGGTCGTATCCGGTGGCAAGGCGGGCCCGGAGAGAGAGGTAGACTGCCTTCTCGCGGGGCGCGGCGCCGGCCTCCCGTCCCCGCTCGCGCCAGACCTGCCGCGCGCTCGCAAGCCCGCTGCACTCGTGCGCTTCGGGGAGCCGGTGGTCGTTGCAGTGGAGCTCGCCGCAGTACCGGCAGACGAACGGCATCGGCTCCTGGACGCCGCAGGTCGCGCAGCGCGTCATCGGCGCACCCTCCGGCCGCGAAGGGCCGCGGCGAGCCCGACGCACGCGGCGGCCCAGAGTTGCCAGGGAGCGGACGGCAGCGCGGATCCGCCGACGCGTAGGTCCTCTTCGGCCCGGTTCTCGTTGCCCGCCCGGTCCCGGAGGATGGTCGTGAGCGTGTACGAGCCCCGTCCGAGCGTCGCTTCGCCGTCGAGCCGGCCGCCCCCGGCGGGCCGCAGCTCGATCTCGACCGGCTCGGAGCCTTCGCGCGTGAACCGGACGACCCCGGAGACCTCCTCCTCGTCGGCCGCCACCGTCACTCGGAACGGGCGGTCCGCGGGCGGGCTCGAGGGGACGACGACGACGTTGCGGACGCCGGGCGGGGTCCGGTCGACCGTGAGGTTCCACGTCGCCCGGGCTTCGGTCCCGAACACGTTGCGGGCCGTGAGCGTGAGCACGTGGGGGCCTTCGCTCCAGCTCGCGGTCGGAAGGCGGTAGGGCGCCTGCAGCGGGAGAAGGAGGCCGTCGAGGTCGGCCGTCACGTCGACGAGCGGGACGTCGTCCGTCACGTTGAACCGCAGGGGCTCGGTGCCGTTCAGATGGGCCCCGTCCGAGACGCCGGAGAGCTCGATCCGGGGCGCGCGGAGGTATCGCGCGAGGACCGTCTTCGGCGCAGCCTCGGTCGTCGCCGTGTTGTTCGGACTCGCGACGTCGACCGCGCGAAGGACCAGCGTATGGGGCCCGAGCTCGGTCAGGGTAAGGTTCGTCGCGTCGCGGCTTCCCGTCTCCGGCGCGAGCGGGACCAAGGCGGTCGCGCCGGACGGCAGCCCGACGCGGAGCTCGACGCGGGCGACCCCCACGGCGTCGTCGACCACGGCGACGATGCGGGTCGACGCGCCCACCTCGACCTCGGCCGGGGGCGCAAACTCGTGGATCGTCGGCGCGACCTCGTCGATCACGCGGGTGACCGTCGCGTTCGCGACGGACACGCTCGTGAGGTTCGAGAGGCGCGCGGTCGCGCGGAGCGTGTCCGAGAGCGTCCCGGGGCGCGCCGGGATCGGCACGTTCACCCGGATCGGGACCGGGTCGCCGGGCGAGAGGAGGAAGGACTCTTCGTGCCGGACCCAGGCGTGTTCGCTCCGGACCTCGATCGAGACGAACTCGGGGCGGTTCCCGGTGTTCCGGAGGAGGAAGAGGTAGGGCGAGGCCTCGTAGCTCACCGCCTGCCCGGGCCGGCCGTCCTGCGACGGCGGCGCGGACAGCGTGAGGCCGGTCGTGCGCACGAACGCCTGGACGCTGCGGTCGTTCCGCGGGTCGACGTCCGGCTCGCCGGCCGCGGTCTCGATCGCGACCGTGACGAGGTAGGGCCCCGCGAGCCCCGTCGTGTTCCACGGGACCGAGACCGTGTCCTGCGACCCGGGCGGAAGCCGCAGGGTC
>JBQTJL010000370.1:0-2816 GCA_052387135.1 Methanobacteriota archaeon
TTGACGCTGTGTCCTTTCGACCCTGGTTATCACGTTTGTGGGGGGGTGGCGGGGGGGCGCGCCGCAGACTGGAGCCTCCTACGGAAGTTGGGGTGGCATATACGGTGGTCTTATTTAAACGTTGACCCGCCGGGACCGCATGATGGCGGGCCGCGGCCAGACGGTGGATGACTACATCCGGTCGTTCCCGAAGCCGATCCAGAAGCAGCTCCGGGCCATCCGGCGCGCCATTCGGAAGGCGGTCCCGGACGCGGACGAGAGGATCAGTTACCGGATGCCGTATTATGCGTTCCACGGCCGGCTCCTGTACTTTGCGGCGTTCCGAGACCATCTGTCCGTGTTCGTCCCTTCGGCGGAGACGCTTCGCGCGTTCCGACGGGACCTTGCGCGGTACGACCAGTCCGGTCGGGGGACGGTCCGGTTCCCCCTCGATGCCCCGGTGCCCGAGCGCCTCATCGGGCGGATCGCCCGGCTGCGCGCCGCCGAGAACAGGACGCGGGCGGCGCGGAGGCGCCGACCCTGAAGAGGCTCCGGGCGTACCGGGCCGCCTTCGAGAGCGTGTCCGCGGGCGGGGCCCCGACCGCGCGGGAGCGGGGCATGCTGGAGAGGCTCCGGGAAGAGCTCGGCATCCACGAGACGCTCGCGCGGTCGATCGAACGGGACGTCGCCGAGGCCGGTCGCGGCTCGGCGGCCCCTACCGGCGCCGCCTGAACGCGAGCGCGGCCGCCCCGAGCGCGACGACCGCGAGCACGCCCGGCACCGGCGTCCCTTCGCCTTCGCCATCGCCCGCGTCTTCGCCCTCGACCACGACGAGGAGCCCGGCCATCCCGACGCCGGGCTCGGCCTCGGGGCTCGCGTGGAACCGGCAGTAGAAGCGGTACTCGCCGGGTGTTCCCGGCGCGATGAACGAACCTTCTCCGCCCACGTCGAGGTTCACCTCGGGCCAGCGCGTCCCGGTCGAATCGGTGAGCGTGTGCTTGTCCGCGCCCGTGTTCACGACCTCGATCCGGTCGCCCGCGACGACCGTCGCGTTCGCGGGCTCGTACCGCGAGTCGAAGAAGTCGTCGTCCGTCATCACGATCCGGTCGATCCGCTTGCCTTCGACCGCTACCGCGGCGAAGACGGACAGGGCCATCGCGGCGGCCGCAGCCGCCGCGAGGAAGATGGGTCTCACGGGCCACCTCAGGCGGTCGCGAGGATGGCCTTCTCGTCGAGGCCCACCTTGTGCCCGGCCGAGTCGATCGAGTGGAGGCGGAAGTACCGCGTCTCCCCGATCGTCGGCGACACGCGCACGTTCGAGCAGAAGTGACCCGGCACCTCGTAGCCCGCGGGGTCCGCGACCGTCGCGTTCCCCGGCCACGACGGCGGCGTCCCGTTGTACACGGTGATGTTCCGGAGCTCGCTTGCGTGCGTCACGTTGTCCCAGTGGATCCCCGTGTGGGCGACGCGTCCGGTCCCGGTGAGGTCCCAGCAGACCGTGACGTTGCTGCCGGCCTGCGCGGACGTCGGCACGGTCCCGCTCCAGGTCTGGGTGAGGATCACGCCGGTCGCGTTCGTGCCGTTCGTCTGGTTGCCGGACGCCGGCGTCACGGCGATGGCGCGCTCTTCCGAGACCGTCCCCGGCGGCGTGATCATCGCGTGGGCCCGGACGTACAGCGTGCCGGAGGCGGGCAGCGTCACGCTGGTGCAGAAGCGGCCCGGCAACTGCTTCGGCTGCGCGGAGCTCGCGTTCTCGGGGTAGTGCGCCGCCCGGTAGTTCCCGATCCCGGTGTCGTTTGCGTGCGAAGCCGCGTCGCTGTGGACCGCCGTGTGGGGGATCGTGCCCGCGCCGGCGACCGACCAGCAGAGCACGACCGGAGCGCTCGCGTTGCCGGACGCCGGAGGCAAGGGATCCCACGAGACCGAGACGACGGCCGCGGCGGGCGTGCCGCCGGTCGCCCGGATGCGGGACTCCTCCGACAGCCGTCCGTTGCCGCCCTCGGAGTCGATCACGTGGGCGCGGAGGTAGACGTCCTGTTCCCCGACCGGGACGCCCGTGCAGAACGTGCCGGGAAGGTCGTAGCCCGCGGGGTCCGCCGCCGTCCGGTTCTCCGGATAGGCCGCGTTCGGGTAGTCCTGGAAGCTCGTCGCCTGCGGTCGGCTCTCATCGCCATAGTGCACCGCCGTGTGGGGGACCTGCCCGGAGCCTTCGATCCGCCAGCAGACCGTCGCTCGCGAATCGGCCTGCGCATCGGACGGCGCGGCCGTCACCGTGATCGACGTCGCCGTGCCGCCCGCGGGCGGCGTATCGCCGTCGTCGTCGCCTCCGAGGCAGCCCGAGAGGGCGAGCACTCCGCCGAGCAAGATCCAAGTCATGATGCGCCGCGTCATCGGTACCACTGGCGCCCCGATACGGCTTCCCCGTTTTCAAGCTTTCCCCTATCCTGTCAAGTGGATGCGGACATGTTCGATTGAAATGGGATATGAGCTTCGCGAGATGAGGCCGCTTCGCGGCCGAAATGAGCTTCGCGAAATGAGCTTCGCGATATGGCGCGTCATATCGGCGACGAAGTCGCCTCATATCGCCGGCGAAGCCGGCTCATATCGCGCCGAGGGCGCTCATCTCCCGCTATTTCGAACGCGAGAGTTGCTGCACGAGGTCGAACCGCGTCACGATCCCGATCGGCCGCCCCGCGCGAACGACGAGGACCGCGGGATGCCGGTGGAGGATCTCGGAGGCCCGTCCGAGCGGCTGAGCCTCGTCCACCGTCGGGAACGGCGGTGCCATGAGGGTCGCGACGGGCTGGTCCAGCGTCTTCGGGTCCGAGACCGAGCGC
>JBQTJL010000371.1:0-2988 GCA_052387135.1 Methanobacteriota archaeon
TTCCGTTTCCTCCCCCCGCGGCAGGGGGGCGCGCGTAATTCCAAGGTGCAATGCAGTACGCAGGTGCTGCAAGTCCCTATGGAGCAACACTAGCTTCCCATGAAGGTGCGCTTGTGCCTTTCCGGGAACCGACTGCCAAATTGAATCGCGCGTCAAGACGCTCAGCTGCTCGTCAAGTCTCCCGGCCTCGATGGCCACGTGGTTCGCGTGCCGCGTGGCGCCCAAAAGAAATGGGTGGAAGTTGAAGGTCCATGCATTCAAACCCATTCCGGGCGGAATCCACGTCGGCAGCCGCCAGGGCGCAGCGGTGCCCGGAGCTAGGTTGCCGGTGGAAAAAACAAATGCACGCGTCGGTCCGAGCGACGCGCCAGTCGTGGTTATTGCGACCCCCTCGCTCTCGACGCCCAGGACGTTCCCGAACGGCGACTCCAACCGAAGGAGACCTCCGACAGCACCCGGCAAGGCAAGTCCTTCCGCGATTTCCCGGCGGAGTTCTGTTTCCGTGCCCGTCGTTTCCATGGCGTCCCGAATCCTATGCATGCGGTCCTTGCTGATCTTGGCCACGACCAGCAGCTGCGCTTCACACCGTGGCATCCGGTTGGATGGGCCTAGTCTTCCCGGAAGGGATTCCAGGAACCCGTCGACAGCATGCGCGAACTCGAAGGCGCTGACGATTGGCGGGACACGTACGACGACCATGGCAAACGGCAGCAGGTCGGCCCACTGTAGGAGGAGTTCGGCGGGTTCCTGGTCATCGAGGGCGTGCATCGACGCGGGCCCGATCTTTTCCCACGCAAAACGCCACACGCGGGTGTGGTCGTCTCCCTGCAAATAGGCGCCGCCCCGGAATCGGGTTCCCCCTGTTGAATCAGCCGAGGCCTCCGGAACTCGTCCCCGAGCAGGTGGCGAAGGCGGTCCACCAGCTGGCGTACAAGCGAGACGTCGAACGCGTCCATCGCCTGCATGTGTACCGTGATGATGCCTTCCGCATCCGGGTCATTCCCGTCAATCTTCAGGGCGTCCACCTGAGGTCCATGAAGCATTTCGGCATCCACTCCTTTCCGTGGCGCTTGCCCTAGGGCGCCCGAGCGAGAAGGCCTCTCGATTCCTTAAGAACGGCGTCGGGCAAAGCGGCGCCCAACCGGTCGGACGCCTGGCCGGCGGAGCGGCTAAATAAGGGTAGGCGGGTGTGGGCTTCAACGCGGAGATACCCAAGCCCGGTCAACGGGGTCAGATTCAGGGTCTGATCGCGAAGGCGTTCGCAGGTTCGAATCCTGCTCTCCGCATGGCCTCGCCCGGAACGGAGCGCTGTCGCCCGCTGATTTCTGCTTCACGGCGGGAACCGGATGCCGGCACCCGAGGGGCGTTCCTTCGCCGGAACGGAGCGCACCGAGGTCTTGGAGCCCCTCCCGGTGACAAACGCGTTTGAATAAATCGCCCATAGGCTCTCCCCAGAGAGGCTTTAATCCGCCTCTTCCAACGGGGTCCGAGGCAATGAGGCGACGTGCGAGTGTCCGGCTTCTCTTCCTGGTCCTAGCCGTGGCACCCACGCTCCTTTCGGGCTTCGCCCCGACCGCCGGCGCCATCTCGTATTCGGCGCGCGCCCCCATCACGATCACATCGGACGCGGGCTTCACCGCGGCAAACGGCGTCGTCTCGGGCTCCGGCACGCTGCTCGACCCCTACGTCATCTCGGGTTGGCACATCGTCGCCGCGACGACCCCGGCGATCCAGATCCGGGACACGAGCGCGCATTTCGTCGTCCGCGACACGCTCGTCGAATCGACGTCGTGGGGTCTCGTCGTCGTCGACCTTTCGCGCACCGGCGCAAACGGGACGTTCGGACCCGGAAACGTGGTCCACCACCGCGGTACGGGGGTCTCCGTCACGGACGGTTCGCCCCGGCTCCACAACAACACGGTCTCCGGCCCGCGCCCCACGACCGGCGGGTACGTCCGGAACGCGGCCGTCCGGCTCTACGCGTCGGGCTCGCTCGTCGCCGACAACGTGCTCGTGCGGAGCGACGACGGCGTGTTCCTCGACCGCGCGACCGCGGTCGTGCGCGCGAACACGTTCCACCTCGACGGGACCGGCGTCGTCGCGTCGCAAGACACGGACACCACGGTCGACGCAAACCAGTTCACCCTGATGTCGGACCAGGCGGTGCGGCTCTCGCAATCCACGCGCGCGCTCGTCCGCGCGAACCTCGTCCAAGGCGGCGCCGGCGGGATCCTCGCCAGCTCGTCGACCCTCGTCACCGAATCGAACTCCTTCGTCGGGGGGTCCGCGACCGCGATCAACGCGACCGGCTCGATCCTCACCGCGACCGGCGACGTCGTCTCGGGCGGCAGCGGTCACGGCCTGCACACGAGCGCATCGAGCGTGGTCGTCACCCAGTTCAACGCCTCCGGCCTCGCCGGGACCGGCGTCCGTCTCGAGTCGACGACCGGCAACGTGACCGCGTCCGTGGTCACCGGGTCCGGCGGCGGCATCGCGCTCTCGGCCTCCACGGTGCGTCTTACGGGGAACGTCCTCTCGAACAACTCGTTCGGCCTGTCCGTCCCCTACGATTCGCGCCTATCCATCCCGCTTGCGTCCGGGAACCTCGTGAACGGCGTGAACGTCGACGGCTCGCTCGTCGCGTCGGACCGTCGGCTCTTCTATCTTACATGGGGCATCACGGTCGACGGCGAGATCGTCGACAGCGGCGTCTCCGCCGGCTTCACGGGAATCGCGATCCGGGAAGGCGGCATCGTCCTCTACGACACGAAGGACGTGAACGTGACGAACAGCACGTTCATCGAGCAGAACGTCGGCGTCTACGCGGTCGCGAGCCGCTTCGTCTCGGTGCGCTTCAACCTGTTCCTCGACAACCTCTGCGGCGTCGTCTTCCTCGAGACCGAGGGCGACGTGAAGAACAACACTATTAACTTCACCATCGCCCCGCCGTAGACCTGCGGCGTCCGGACGACGCGGGGCCACGTCGTG
>JBQTJL010000372.1:0-2854 GCA_052387135.1 Methanobacteriota archaeon
TTTCGAGTTCCGCGACGGGAACGTCGTCACGCGCACGAACCACGCGGGCGGGATCCTCGGGGGCCTTGCGGACGGCATGCCGATCACGGTGAACGTCGCGGTGAAGCCCGCAAGCTCGATCCACAAGGAGCAGGACACGGTGAACCTTCGCGAGCGGCGCGCCGACCGGCTCGTCGTGAAGGGCCGCCACGACCCCTGCATCGTGCCCCGCGCCGTGCCGGTCGTCGAGGCGGCCGCGCACATCGTCCTTGCCGACCTCGTCCTCCGGGGGGACTTCCGGTGACGCCGGACGGGGCGGACCGGCAGATCGCGGAGCTCCGGGAGCGGATCCGCAGCCTCGACGCGACCTTGGTCGAGGCGATCGCGGAGCGCCTCACGACGGCCCGCCGCATCGGAGAATTGAAGCGTCAGGCGGGATTGCCATTGCGGAACTACGTGGTCGAAGCGCAGGTGATCGAGGACGTCCGCCGCCGGTGCGAGCGCCACGGCGTCGACCCCCGCCTCGGGGAAGAGGTGCTCCGGATCCTCATCGCGGCCTCCGTCAAGGTCCAGGAGAAGAAGGGATGAAGCTCGCGACGATGCCGAAGGCGGTCGTCGTCGGCGGCCGCGGTTCGATGGGCCGCTGGTTCGTCGACTACCTCGACTCGCAAGGCTACTCGGTCGTCACGGCGGACCCTCGCGGGCCGCTCGAACGGTACAACCGCGACGAGTCGTACGCCGACCACCCGGACGAATACGACGTGATCCTCCTTGCGACGCCGATGGACGCGACGGACGCGATCCTCGCCCGTCTCGCCCGCGCGCGGCGCCCCCTCGTGCTCGACATCGCGAGCATCAAATCCCCGATCGAGGCGCGCCTCGTAACACTCGCGCGCTCCGGCGTCCGGGTCGCGTCGCTTCACCCGATGTGGGGCCCGGAGACGACCGTGCTTTCGGACAAGAACCTCTTGGTCCTCGATTGCGGGGACGCGACCGCGGCCGCGGACGCGCGCGGGCTCTTCGCCGAGACGGCTGTCCACATCGTCGACCTTCCCGTCGCCGAGCACGACCGGCTGATGGCGTACTGCCTCGGGCTTTCGCACGCGGTGAACCTCGTCTTCGCGAAGGTCCTCGCCGGGGCCGGCTTCCCCGCGGAGCGGCTCCGGGAGATCGGCGGCCCGACGTTCCGGGGACAGGCCGCGCTCGCCTCGGCCGTCGCGCACGAGAACAAGGAGATGTACCACCAGATCCAGGCGCTGAACGCGCACTCGGGGGCGGTCCACGAGGCGATCCGCCGCGAGCTGGAGGCGCTCGTTTCCGCGACCGGCGACCGGAAACGCTTCGTCGCGTTCATGGCGGCCTGCGAGGAGTACTTCGGCAAGGAGGAGCCGCGATGAAGGTGATGAAGTTCGGCGGCTCGTCCGTGGGCTCGACCGCGATGGTGAACCGCGTCGCCGACATCGTCGCCGCGGAGCCGGGGCCCCGCGCGGTCGTCGCGTCCGCGATGTCGAAGGTCACCGACACGATCCTCCAGGGCCTTCCCCGAGTCCGCCGCGACGAGGCCGAGGTGCCGACGCTCGTCGGGGCGCTTCGGAAGCGGCACGAGGACGCGATCCAGAGCGCGTTCCGCTCGATCGCGGAGCGCCGCCGCGCCGAGGCCGACGTGCACGACCTCCTCGAGCGCCTCGAGCGCGTCCTCTACGGGATCGCGTACACGGAGGAGCTCACGCCGAAGACGCAGGACCTCGCGGTCTCGTTCGGGGAGCGGCTCTCCTGCCGCGTCCTTGCCGCGCTCCTTCGGGAACGGAAGGTCGACTCCGAGGCGCTCGATGCGGACCAGATCGGGGTCGTCACGGACGGGACGTTCGGCGCGGCCGTGCCGCTGCTTCCCGTGATCGAGCGACGCTTGAAGCAGGAGCTCGTGCCGAGGATCGAGAAGGGCTTCGTCCCCGTGATCACCGGGTTCTTCGGCGCGGACAAGGACGGCCACGTGACGACGTTCGGCCGGGGAGGCTCCGACTACTCGGCCGCGATCCTCGCAGCCTGCACGGACGCGGACGTCCTCGAGGTCTGGAAGGACGTGGACGGTTTCCTCACGACGGATCCCAAGATCTGCGCCGACGCCGTGCCGCTTGCGCGCATGTCGTACGAGGAGGCGGCCGAGCTCGCCTACCTCGGGGCCGAGGTCCTGCACCCCCGCACCGTGGAACCGCTGAAGCCGAAGCGGATCCCGGTCCGGATCCGCAACACGGGGCGCCCCGAGGCGCCGGGCACGATCATCACGCTCCTTACGGATGAAGACCGGGCGCTCCGGAGCGTCGACGCGCGGGACGGCCTTGCGATCCTGAAGCTCTACGGGCCCGGCATGGCCTACACGCCCGGGATCGGGAAGCGCGTCTTTGCGGCGCTCGGCGACGCCGGCGTGAACGTCTACAACATGGCGGCGTCCCAAGCGTCGTTCGCGCTCCTTGTGAACGAGAGCGACGTCGAGCGGGGCCTCCGCGCGCTGGAACCCGTGGTCGACGGGATCGTGCAGGACGTCGAGGCGATCCGCGGCATGAGCCTCGTCTGCATCGTGGGGCAGGGCCTCGGGGCCGTCCCCGGCGTCGCCGGAAAGATATTCACCGCCGTCGGCGCGGCCGGTGTGAACGTCGAGATGATCAGCGTGGGCGCGACCGACATCGCGTTGAACTTCGTCGTGAAGACCGCGGACAAAGAGCGCGCGATCCGGATCCTCCACGACGCGTTCCTCGTCGGGACGAAGGAGGCCCTATGAAGACCAAGGTCGCGGTCCTTGGCGCCACCGGCGCCGTGGGCCAGCGTTTCCTCACGTTGCTTGCGGATCACCCGTACTTCGAGGTGGTCGACCTCGTGG
>JBQTJL010000373.1:0-6452 GCA_052387135.1 Methanobacteriota archaeon
GCGGGCAAGGCCCCTCGACGCGCGGGGCGCGAAGCCGCCCGCGGTCGCGCATGCGCCCTCCCCGCGCTCGCGACCGAGCGCGCGTAGCGAGCGAGGCCCGGGGCGCCCTCGAGGCGCCCCAGGGAGCGAGCTGCCCGCGCGAAGCCGCCCGCCGTCATGGGTGGCTCACGAACTGCCGTAGCCCCGTCGTCTCGGGAAGGTCGTACATGAGATTGAGGCTCTGGACGCCGTTTGCCGCGCCGCCCTTCCCCAGGTTGTCGACGCAGGAAACGACCACGACGCGTCTCGTCTCCTCGTCGACCTCGAAGCCGACGTGCGCCTCGTTCGTGCCGCGTACGAGCTTTGGCTCGGGGAACCGGTAGAGGCCTTCGCGTTCGCGCACGATCCGGACGAACGGCTCGTTGCCGTACGATTTCCGGAAGTAGCCCCACACGTCCTTCGTCGTCATCGGCTCCTTGAGGTAGGCATGGACCGTCGCGGAGACGCCGCGGATGAGCTCGACCGCGTGGACCGTGAGCCCGGGCGCAATACCGGTCTCCTGCCGGATCTCGGCCTCGTGGCGGTGCCCCGTTGGAGCGTAGCAGCGGACGACCCCGGAGCGCTCGGGGTGGTGGGTCCCGAGCCCGGGCTCGGCGCCGACCGCGGAGGAGCCGACCTTCGCGTCGATCACGACGTGGTCGGGGTCGATGAGCCCGAACGAGGCGAGCGGGTGGAGCCCGAGGATGCTCGCGGTCGCGATGCAGCCGGTCCCCGAGACGAGGGGAGCGTCGCGGATCTCCTTCCGGTGGAGCTCGGCGAGCCCGTACACGAACCTCGGGAGGAGGTCGGCCGCCGGGTGTTCGCCGTAATATTTGCGGTAGAGCGTCGCGTCGCGCAGCCGGAAGTCCGCGGACAGGTCGATGACGCGGACGCCGCGTTCGACGAACGACGCCATCTGGGGCGCGGTGGCGCCGTTCGGCGTCGAAAACATCACGACGTCGGGGTCGCCGATCTCGGTCCTCGGCGCAAACGTGAGGTCGACGCCGCGAAGGTTCGGGTGCGCGCGGCCGACGCTGCGGCCGGCGAAGCGCTGGCTCGTGACCTTTTCCAGCGCGACCTCGGGGTGCTGCAGAAGGTAGCGGAGGAGTTCGCCGCCGAGGTAGCCGGAGCCGCCGACGACGGTGACCTTGATCGTCATCGCTTCGCGACCTCCAAGCAGTGCTCGACGATTCGCCCGGGGATATCGACGCCGGTCGTGTGGACCGAGTTGCGGAATTCCATCGTGTGGTTCACTTCGTGGACCGTGAGGCCGCCGTCGGGGGTCTCCATCACGTCGACCGCGAGGACGCCGCCGCCCACGGCCTCCGAGGCGCGGGCGCAGATGTCGCGGAGCGCCGGCGTGAGGGGGCAGTTCTCGGCCTTGCCGCCGCGGGCCGTGTTCGAGATCCAGTGCGGCGAGTTCCGGTAGATCGCCGCGATGAGCTCGCCTCCGACGACGAACGCGCGGATGTCGCGGCCGGGCTTCGCGACGTATTCCTGCACGTAGAAGATCTGGTGCTGGTACCCGCCGAGGGTCGCCTTGTGCTCGAGGATCGCCTCGAGGGCCTCCCGGTCGTTCACCTTCGCAAGGAGCCGGCCCCACGAGCCCACGACCGGCTTCAGGACGACGGGGTATCCCAACCGTTCGGCGGCACGAAGCGCCGCTTCTTCCTCGAAGCAAACGATCGTCTTCGGTGTAGGGACCCGGTGAGCGGAAAGGAGCCAAGACGTGGTCGCCTTGTCGCCGCAGGCCTCGATCACTTCGGCGCTGTTCACGACCGGCACGCCGTACGTCGCGTACGCGCGCGCCGCGTACACAGCGATCGACTGGCTCACGCTCCGTTCTAGAGCGACGTCTACCTCGCCGAGGCCCGGGCCCTCGGCGATGGCATCCAAGCCGAAGGCCTGGAGCCTCAGATCGACGCCCTGCCATTCGACCCCGCGCTGCTGCAGGGCGGCGATCAGCATCTTCTCCTCGGGCCGAACGATCGTGTGGAGGAGCGCGAGCTTCGTCACGGCGCGAGCCTCCGGTGCTTGCGGACGTACGGCGCGAGGCCGCCTTCGGCGAGCACCGCCTGCACGAACCCCCCGAGCGGGCGGAACGGGTACTCTTCGGCCCGCGTGACGTTCCGGACGAGGCCCGTCGCGACGTCGACTTCGAGCTCGTCGCCGTCCCGGATCCGGCTCGTGTCGCCTTGGAGCGGGGGGATCCCGAGGTTCACGCAGTTGCGGAAGTAGATCCGGCCGAACGATCGTGCGAGGATCGCCCGGACGCCCAAGAGCTTCGGCGAAAGTGCCGCCGACTCGCGCGAGGAACCGATTCCGAAGCTGCGGCCTGCGACGATGTAGTCGCCGGGGCGCACGGTCTTCGCGAAGTCCGGCCGGTGCTCGATGAAGCAGGCCTTCTTCAGGTCGTCCGGGTTCGTGCCGAGGTTGTACCGGCCCGGCGTGATGATGTCCGTGTCGATGTCGTCGCCGAAGACCCATGCGCGGCCCGCGGTCATGCGGGCACCTCCTTGGGACGCGCGAGGAGCCGCCGCGGATCCGTCACCTTTCCGGTCACCGCTGCGGCCGCCGCAGTGTACGGGGACGAGAGGTAGATCTCCGCCTTGGGACTTCCCATGCGTCCGACGAAGTTGCGGCTTCCGGTCGCCACGCACACCTCGCCGTCGCCGAGGACGCCGTGGTGGCGGCCGAGACAGGCGCCGCAGCCGGGCGACTGGATCGTGACGCCTGCGGCGACGAACCGCGAGAGGATTCCTTCGTCCGCCATCTGGCGCATCACGGTCGCCGACGCCGGCGTGCAGAGCGTGCGCGTCGCGACCGGGCGGCCCGCGAGGATCGCGTCGAACTGGCGCATGTCCTCGATGCGGCCGTTCGTGCAGGTGCCGAGGTAGACCTGGTCGACCTCGAGGCCTTCGACGTCCGAGACTGGCTTCACCGTGTCGACGCGCGGGTGTACCGCGAGCTGCGGCTCGAGCGCGGACAGGTCGAACGTGAACTCGGCCCCGGGTCCGGGCTCGTCCGTGACGACCGCGTTCTTTGCGCCGACCTCCGCGCCGAGGTTGCAGAGCGTCAGGCGGTCCGCGAGGTTCAAGCGATGCGCCTCGCCGACGTACTCGACGCTCTTGAAGTTCCCGCCCTCGACCCCGAGGGTCCCGCAGACGGCCAAGGCAAGGTCCTTGGCGACCACCGCGGGCGCGAAGCGCCCGCGCAGCTCGATCCGCAAGGATTCGGGGACGGTGAGCCAGGTCTCGCCAAGGCCCATCGCGACCGCGATGTCGGTCGAGCCCATCCCCATCGCGAGGACGCCGCGGGCGCCGAGCGTCACGGTGTGGCTGTCGCCGCCGACGACGACCTGCCCGGGCCGCACGACGTCGGATTCGGCAAGCAGCTGGTGGCTGATGCCCTGCCCCTCGACGACGCGGATCCCTTGCTCGGCCGCGAACTCGCGCACCTCGCGGTGCAGCTCCGCCGCCTTTGGCGTCGGGGCCGGGTAGACGTGGTCGAAGAAGAAGAGCACCTTCGACGGGTCGAAGACGCGGTCGAACCCCATCTCGCGGAACGCCTTGATCGCAAGCGGCGCCGTGGCGTCGTGCGCGTAGACCAAGTCGACGGGGCGGACGACGATCTCGCCGGGTTCCGCGCCGAGGATGCGGGAGGCGAACGGCATCAGGCGCGCCTCCGCACCGGGGTAGAAGGAGGAAGGTCGAAGGTGGATGGGAGCGACCCGACCGTCTCCGTCTGCCTTCCACCTTCTACCCTCGACCCGCACAGCTCCGTCTGCGCCATGATCGCGAGGAGGTCGTCCGCGTAGTAGCGCTTCTTCGCGCCCGTCTTGATCGCGGCGAGGATCCGGTCGAGCGCGTCCTCCGATGGGCGATATCCTACGCGCGAGAGCTCGAACCGTAGGCCTTCGCGGCCGCTGAACTTGTCGATGCAGATCTCGCGGGATCGTCCGACGACCTCGGCCGGGATCGACTCGTAGTGTCCGGGGTCGATGAGGACCGCGGATACGTGGAGGCCCGCGTTGTGCGTGAACGCGTTCGCGCCGCCGACGGGCGCGTTCGCGGCGGGGCGGATCCCCGTGATTTGGGCGACGCGGCGCGAGATCGCCGGGAGAAGTTCGAGCCGCCACGGCGCCTCGCGGTCAAGATGGAGGCGCGCGGCGGTCGCAAACTGCGCAAGATCCGTGATGCCGGCGCGCTCGCCGATGCCGTTTGCGCAGACGTCGACCGTGTCGACGCCGGCCTCGACCGCGGCGATCGCGTTTGCGACCGCTAGCCCTAAGTCGTTGTGGCAGTGCACGTTGAGACGCGGACCTGTGATCGGAAGGAGGCGCGTGACGAAATCGCGCATGGTCGTGGGCGTCATGCAGCCCGTCGTGTCGGCGATCGAGATCCGGTCGGCGCCGGCGTCGATCGCGACGCGGGCGGCGCGCTCGACCTTCTGGAAGTCGGAGCGGACCGTGTCCTCGGGCGTGTAGCGGACCTTCAGTCCGTACTCGTCCTTCGCGTAGGAGACGACGTCCTGGATGCGGACGAGCGCCGCGTCGAAGTCCGTCCGGAAGCGTTGTTCGAGCGCGCGGTCCGCGATGCAGAAGAAGATGCCGACCCAATCGGCGTCGCAGGCGGCGGCCGCGTCGATGTCGCTTCGCATCGCGCGAGCGTGCGCCAATACCTCCGCACGGAATCCTTCGTTCGCGACGGCCCGGAGGCCGTCGCGGATATCCTGACTTACGACGGGATGTCCGGCCTCGATGATGTCGACGTGGAACTCGTCGAGAAGGGAGGCGATCTCCAGCCGCTCGTCGAGCGTGTACGAGACGCCGGCGGTCTGTTCTCCCTCTCGCAGCGTCGAATCGAGTAGGCGGATTCGTGTCATCGTGAGCAGCCTCCTTCGCGGTGCGCAGGTCGCGGTACGCGGGGAGCCTGCCGCCAAGGCACGGGCCCGGAAGACCGGGGACGTACTTTGCGGGCCGGCTCACTGCGCACCGCGCACGGCGAACCGCTTATTCTCCCCAGTCTTCCTCTTCTTCCGGCGCGAGCGCCAGGCGCGGCGGCGACAGGGCGACGATCTCGAGCGCGGTGCCGCACTCGCGGCACTCCACGAGTTCGTTCGCGACCGCGTTCGTCGACGCGAAGGTCGCGTCGCATTCTGGGCAGGGGGCGGCGAATCCGGTCGTGAGCTGCTGGGTCATCGGGATCACCCGTGCTGTCGGAGGACGACCGTCGTCTTCGTCGACGTCACGGGTCCGAGCTTCCGGACCTCTTCGATCGTCCGGTTCAGGTCCTCGGTGTCCGCGACGTCGAGCACCGCGACGAGGTCCGTCTCCCCCGCGACCTCGTAGACGCGGCTCACGCCGGAAAGCGCCAAGATCTTCTCGGCGAGCCGGCCCGAGTCGACGTTCACTTCGGTGCGGATCTCAAGGAGCGCTTTGAGCGCGCGTCCGCGCGTCTCGATCGTGAACCGCCGGATGACGCCGCCCTCGAGGAGCCGCTTCATCCGTTGGCGCACCGCGCCCTCGGAGAGCCCGAGCCTTGCCGCGATGTCCGTGTACGAAGCTCTCGCGTTCTCCTTGAGGAGGGCGAGGATCCGTTCGTCCAACGCGTCTAGGCTGCTCATTTTGGATGACCCTCATAACCCTTACTGGAAGTGAGACGCGAAATACGGTTTTCGTACTAAGAGCTTTCGCCATGTACGGAAGGCGTATCATGTTTTCGTTTTCCCAAGGCAAAGGCAATGGCAGAGGCGACGGCAAGGGAAGGCGCCATGGCCAAGGCCAGGGAGGGCCGGGGCCAGGGCCGAGGCGAGGGACGGCGGCGTCGGCGCCTGGCCGTGGCCTTGGCCGCTGCCTTCCATGGCCCTGGCTCCTGGCCTTACACTTGCCTTTGCCATTGCCGTCGCCTTAGCCTGGGCACACGAAGCGTCAGAAAGAACAGTGTCTACTCGCGTACCCAGATCCGCCCACGTGTGTCGACGACCCGGGAGTGGACGGCCTGGCAGCCGGCGCATTTGTAGCCCTTCGCGATCGTCGCGGTCCCGTCCGGCGCGGCCTTCATCACGTTCGCCTTGTGCCAAAAGCTGTTCTCGTTGCACGAGGGGCACACGGCGATGAAGTCGGGTTCCCAGACGGGCACGTTTCGTTATCCGGGTGTTGACAACGTAAACTTGTCGGATTGATTCGGGCTTGGAGGGCGGGCTACCAATGTGGGTTTCCGAAGTTGGCGGGCTTCTGGCGCAGGTGTTCGTTCCGCCCCCGGCCGGGCGTCTGCCACGTCTGCGGCCCGATGGCTGCGTCGTCCTCGACTCGGTCGTCGCGCCGCCTTTGTGAGGTTCCTGGGCGGCGCTCCTCCCTCGTCTCGGACTCCTTGCCCTCGGACCGCATCCGTTGGCAGCCGCCGCGGCGCTAGGGCGCCTGCGGGCGCCCTGCG
>JBQTJL010000374.1:0-2327 GCA_052387135.1 Methanobacteriota archaeon
CATCGCGTTCGCGCGCGCGAACGGGCTTGCCGCGAGCGTCAACCAAGCAGCTCCCACGTTCCCGATCGCAGCACTCGGCGGTTGCGGTTCGGTCGACGCCTGCCGCACGTACTGCGAGGACGTGTCGCACCTTGCCGCCTGCGTCCAGCACGCGGAAGGGCTCGGAGTGGTCCCGCAGGCGGTGCTCGACGACGCAAAGCGCATCCTTCCGTTCCTTGCGAACGGGACGACGCCGGGCGGGTGCCGGAGCGAGGCGCAGTGCAAGGCGGTCTGCCGCGACCGCACGAAGGCGGAAGAGTGCCTGACCTTCGCGGTCGCCGCGGGCTTCATCACGGCGGAGCAGGCGGCGCTCGCGCGTCGGTTCGGCGGGTTCGGCCCGAACGGGTGCGATTCGGAGGCCGCGTGCCGTGCGCACTGCAAGGAGCCCGCGAACGTCGACGCGTGCGCCGACTGGGCGGTCGAGGTCGGGATCGTCCCCGCGAACCGCCGCGAGCCCGCGAAGCGGTTCTTCGCGCTGGGGATGGCCGGCCCCGGCGGCTGCCTCTCGTGGGGCGCCTGCCGCGCGTATTGCAACGAGCCCGGACGGTTCTCGACCTGCATCGAGTTCTTCTACGGGAACGGCATCATCACGAAGGCAGAATACGACGAACTCGCGGCCGAAGGCGGGTTCCGGGGTCCCGGCGGCTGCGCGACGCGGGACGACTGTCGCACGTTCTGCTCGCGCCGCGAGAACTTCGCCGAATGCGACGCCTACTTCGGCTTCATCATCCGGCAGGACCCGGGATATCCCGCCGCCTGCCGCGAGCGCGGGTACGGCATCGCGCAATGCCAAAGCTACTGCCGGACGGCCGCGGACCGCTGCGGGTTCAGCGTCGCCGAGTTCTGCCGAAGGAACCCCTCGGACGCGGACTGCCAGCGCGTGCCGGCGCAGTGCCGCGACCGCGGCCTATACGACGAATCCGCCTGCCGCCGGTACTGCGAGACGGAGTCGCCGGACAAGTGCGGCTTTGGGTCGCGATCGGGCGGCGGGCCGCCCGGGTGAGGACGCGGCCCCAACCTTGATGTGCCGCGGCGGGGCTCACGGTGCCATGCGTCGGCTCGCGGTCCTTGCGGTCCTCCTTGTCTCGGGCTGCTTGTCGTCCACGGAAAACGTGCTCCTCGCGCCTTCGGGCGAGCTTTCCTTCGGCGCCGCAAGCGGCCTTCCCTCCGTCGCGACCGAGCGCACCCTCGCCCTCGCCCCCGCCCTCGCCCTCGGCGAATGGTGGACGTACCGGCTCGACGTCGCGACGTTCGGCGTCACCGAGGAGTTCACGCTGATCGTGGCCGGCGTCGACGAGGAGGATTTCCTCGTGGGCGTGCCGCTCGACGCGACCCCGGGCGCGCCGTTCATCATGCACGTCCCCGGGATCGGCGAGGTCTCGCGGTCTTCGCTTTCGTACGAGGCGCATGATGAGCCGATGGAGCTCCTTCGGTTCCCGCTCGTTGCCGGCGACTCGTGGGGCGCCACGTACTGGGGCTCGCAAGAGATGACCGTAGAGGTCGTCGAAGCGGGCGCCTCGGTCGCGGACCTGCGGCTCGAGACGGCCGGGGGCGTCGTCGCGGAGTACACGTACGACGCCGCGATCGGCGCGCTCGTCTCGTACGTGGCCGCGCCCCCGACCGGGCCCGGGTGGGAGCTTTCGCTTTTGGACCACGGGTTCGGGTACGAAGGCGCGGTCCGAGTCCCGTACGGGCAGGACCTCGTGTTCTGCCACGGGCGCGCCGTCGGAGTGATCGCGGTCGAGGCCTGTTCCCAAGGGGACCCGAGTCCGCCGCAGGGGATGATCGAGGTCCCGGGGAGTTACGACGCTGCGACCGTCGCGCTCGTCCTGAGCTCGGGCGCGCTCGGCGGAGAGCCGGCGGCGGGCCTGCTGCAGATCTCCGCGACGGACCCCGCGGGGAACCGGCGCGAGGAACGGCTCCTGCCGGGCGAGACGGGGAAGATGGCCCCATGGTCGCTCGAGGAGCCGGTGGGCGTCTGGCGATACGAGGCGACGGTCGTCGGTCCCGGCTTCGCGATCCTCGAAGGCGTCGCCTACCGCGCGATCGACGTCGAGATCCCGTCCGGGGAACTCCTCGACTGAGGACAGAGGTCCGCCACCCGGTCTCCTTCCGAAAGCTTGACGCTCGCGTCCTCTGGTCCCGGTGCGTGGACCTGCCGCCACGCGTGCGCGACCTCCTCAGGGTCGTGGTCGTCGGGGCCCTCTCCGGCGGTCTTTCCGGACTTCTTGCCGCGGGCGCGGGCTCGCGCGTCGCGATGCGGATCTCGTTCCTCCTTGCCGGGCCGG
>JBQTJL010000375.1:0-5549 GCA_052387135.1 Methanobacteriota archaeon
GCGTGCGACCGTGGCCGCAAAGACGTCGTCGACGAGCTTCGCATACGTGAAGTTCCCGCTTTCGACGAGGTCCTTGTAGGCCGCCTCGACGAGTCGTTCGCGCAGCGCCGCGTCCGCGGCGGCCTCCATGCAATCGGCGACGTTCGAAAAGTCCGCCTCGAGCGGGATGTAGTGCTTCCACGGCGAAAGGACGCCGTTGTACTCTCCCTCGACGAGGATCTGGCAGGTCTTCGTCGCGGCCGCCTCGAGGTGCCGCGGCCCGAGCATCAGGTATCGGACCTCGTCGTCGCGCCCGGGGAAACACGCCGCCGCGATCTCCTCGTACGTCGCGCGGGGGTGCTCCGCAAGGTACGCGCCGCAGCGTTCGGCGAGCGTCGCGTCGGGATCGAGGACGGTCGCGCCGCTCTCGGCCCCGATCGTGCACCGGGAGGAGAGGAGGAACCGGTACCAGTCCATCCCATAGATCGTGTCCTCGGGCCGCGTCGAGATGTCGGTGCGGAGCCCCCGCCGCTTTGCGGCCGCGTCGACCGCGGGGCCGATGTCGGCCTTGAGGAGCGAGGCGCGCCCGAGCCACGCCTGCCCCGCGTACGCGCGGTAGCCGATGTCGATTGCGCGCGCGGGCGCCTCCGCCTGCAGGTGTTCGATCTTCCGAAGGGTCTGAGGGTCGAGGTACCCCGTGAGGACGCGCTCGAACCGGACGCCGCGGGTGCGGGCCGGATCGTAGATCTTCGGGACCTCCGAGAGGGGCGCCACGGTGAACACGTGCGCGATCCGGAATTCCTCGACGAAGCGGGACAGGATCGCGCCGCCCATGTGTTCGTCCTGCGCAAAGAGCGCCTTCGGGGCCGGGTGCCCCGCGAGCGGCCGGACCGCCTCGACCATCTTCGGGAAGATCGCATGGTTCCATCGCCCCGAGGCGAACGAGACGTCGAAGAGGATGAGCGCGAACGGGAACCGCGCGAGGTAGTCGGGGACGCGGCCGAGGCCGTGCACGTTCACGTAGAAGACCTCGTGCGGGCCGTAGCGCTCGAACGATCGGAGGTAATCGAGCACGGTCTTCCGGCCGGGCAATCGTTCGGTCGAGTGGACGACCAGGATTGGGCGCCGCGTCATCCGGCCCCGCCCCGTCCGGCAAGCAGCGCCTCATAGCCCTCGACGAGGCGGCGTCCCTGCGTTTCCCAATTGAACTCGCCCCGCGCTTTCTCGAGCGCGGCGCGCCCGAGCATATCCCGAAGCTCCGGGTCGTCGCGGAGCCGGACGAGACCTTGCCGGAACCCTTCGACCGAATGCTCGACCGTGATCCCCACGCCGTGCTCTTCCGTGAACCGCCCCGGGAACGTCCCCTTCGTGACGAGGATGGGCCGCCCCGCGGACATCGCCTCGAACTGCTTGTTCGCCGTCGCAAGGCGGATGAGACGGTGCGCCGGGTCGATCGGAAGCACGACCACGTCCGCCTCCCGCGTCCGGTCGAGCACCTCGGCGCCCGGGACGAGCCCGACGAAGCGCGCGTTCGAGGCCTCCGAGACGCGGCGCTTCAGCCGCTCTACGTAGGGCGGCGGGCCGCCCCCGCCGATCACGAGCCGGACGCCGGCGAGCCCGTCGGCCGCGTCGACCAAGCCGTGGACCCAGCGCGCCTCGTTCAACGTGCCGAGGTAGAGTGCGACGAGCCCGTCGTTCTTCGGCGGCTCGTAGGCGCGCGTCGGGGCGGCCTTCGCGTTCATCACGACCGTGACGGGCGCCCGGACGAGGGGACCATAGAACTCGGCGAGCGGCGTGTTCACCGTGACGAGCCAATCGACCTCGGGAAGGAGGCGGCGCTCGCGGGCAAGGAAGAACGCGCCCGAGCCCGGAAGGTCGGCCTCGACGACGTAGCCCCAGATCTCGTGCGCGTCGTAGACCAACGGCAGGCCGAGGCGACGCTTCAGCGCGACGCCCGCGGGGAGCGTGTCGAAGTCGTGCGCGTGGACCGCGTCGAAGGCCGCCTCGCCGTGCAGCCGCGCCCCTTCCGCCGCAAGCAGGCGCCAGAACGGGCGAAGGCGAAGAAGGTCGAGGGGAAGGAGCCGCATCCATGCGGTGTTCCGGACGCGGACGATGCGGACGCCGCCCGTCCGCTCCTCGGGCCGCAGGACGCCGCGCCGGTCCCACGCGAGGATCGTCACGTCGTTTCCGGCGCCCGCGAGCGCCTCGGCCTCGGCGCGGACCCGCGGGTCATGCGTCGCGGGGTTCGCGACCAGCATGAGGATCCGACGCCCTCGGGGCACAGGGAGGAGGAGACCCGACGCTCCTATTATGGATTGTCCTTGAAGGGAACCTTTTAGAAGCTGGAGGGCGCCTCCCTCCTCCATGTGCGGAATCGCAGGGGTCGTCCCTGCGAGCGAACTCGACCCGGACCTCGTCGCCCGGTTCCTCGACGTGATGCGGTTCCGGGGCCCGGACGACCACGGCGTCCTCGTCGCGCGAGGCGCAACGGTCGAGGTGGGCCGCGACGTGCCCACGCGCCCCCTTCCCGCAAACGGCGCCGTGCTCGTGCACCGCCGGCTCTCGATCCTCGACCTTACGGAAGCGGGGTGGCAGCCGATGTCCTCGCCGGACCGGCGCTTCTGGATCGTCTTCAACGGCGAGATCTACAACTACGTCGAACTCCGCGAGGAGCTGGGAAAGGCGGGCCACAAGTTCCACACGGGCTCCGACACCGAGGTCCTGCTCGCGGCCTGGAGCGAGTGGGGCCCGCAGGCCCTCTCGAAGTTCGTGGGGATGTTCGCGTTTGCGCTCCTCGACGTCGAAGAGCGCAAGTTGTTCCTCGCGCGCGACTTCTTCGGCATCAAACCGCTGTACTACACGGAAGCGGGCGGCGGCGTGGCCTTCGCCTCGACGCCGAACGCACTCCTTACCGTCCCGGGCGTCACCCGCCGCGTGAACCCGGCGCGGCTCCATCTGTACCTTGTCACGGGAATCACGGACTGCGGCGACGAGACGATGTTCGCGGATATCCGGCAACTCCCCGCCGCCCACTACATGGTGGTCGACCTCGACGCCCCCAAGGCCGAACGTCCCGTGGAGTACTGGCGGCTCGACCTCGCGCAGGAAACCTCGCTCTCGAAGCAAGCGGCGGCGACGCGCCTTCGCGAGCTCTTCCTCGAGAACGTGCGGCTGCATCTTCGAAGCGACGTCCCGGTGGGGACCGCGCTCTCGGGCGGGATCGACAGCTCGGCGATCGTGATGGGGATGCGCCGCCTCGATCCCTCGGCGCGGATCCACACCTTCTCCCAGATCACGGACGACCCCGTGGTCGGCGAGGAAAAATGGGTCGACATCGTGACGCACGCCGCGGACTCCACCATGCACAAGGTGACGCCGACGGCGGACGAGCTCGTCGCGGACCTCGACGCGCTCGTCCGCGCGCAGGGCGAGCCCTTCGGGTCGACGAGCATCTACGCCCAGTACCGCGTCTTTGCGCTCGCGGGCGCGGCCGGCATCAAGGTGATGCTCGACGGTCAGGGCGCGGACGAGGTCCTGGCGGGCTACCAGTACTACCTTGCGGCCCGGATGGCGTCGCTCGTCCGGTCGGGGCGCGTGCTCGCCGCGTACCGGTTCTACCGCGAGGCCTCGAAGCGGCCGCGCGTCGACGCCGCGTGGCTCCGCGTCGCGATGTTCGACTTCCTCGTCCCGCCGCGGCTCCAGCCCGCGCTCCGACGGCTGATCGGGCGAGGCATGCTTCCGTCGTGGCTGAACGAGGACTGGTTCGTCTCCCGCGGCGCGATCGAGGGGACGCCGGGCACGTTCGGGTATACGGCGGACCGGCGCGTGCTCCGCCGCGCGCTCGCAAAGACGCTGGTCGAGACGAGCCTGCCGATGCTCCTTCGGTACGAGGACCGCAACTCGATGGCGTTCTCGATCGAGAGCCGGGTGCCTTTCCTCACGCCCGAGCTCGTCCAGTTCGTGTTCACGCTTCCCGAGGAGCACATCGTGGGTCCCGACGGGACCACGAAGGCGGTCTTCCGGGACGCGTGCCGCGGCCTCGTCCCGGATCCGATCCTCGATCGGAAGGACAAGATCGGCTTCGAGACGCCGGAGCGCCAATGGCTGCAGACGCTTCGGCCGTGGGTCGAAGGATTGCTGCGGAGCGCCGATGCCAAGCGGATCCCCGCGCTCCGCATGGAGGAAGTGGAGAAGGAGTGGCGTGAGGTCATCGAAGGCCGAAAGCCCTTCTCGTCGCAGGTCTGGCGGTGGATCAACCTCATCGCGTGGAGCCGGGAATTCCGCGTGACGTACGACTGACCGAGCAGGTCTACCCGGGGGTCCGAGCGGCGCGAGGGCCCTCTCCTGTTCGGGTGCGTTCAGACGCCCGGCCTCGACTTCCCGACGCCCGTCGGCACGCCTTGTCCGAGGTACACCTCGATGTGGGCCGATGCGGGATCCCCGCGGTTCGTCTCCCACAGGAGCCCGTCCGGGTTCGTCGTCGCTTCGAGCGTGTACCACTGCGGCGGCCGGTCCATGAGCTCCGTCACGTCGAAGGCCTGGCCGACGAGGTGCCGGTCGTAGGTGTCGCCCCAACCCACCGAGATCCCCATCTGGATCCAGTCCGCGTTCTGGTTGTGCTCGCACGCGTTGTACTTCGGGACGTGCGAGAAGAACCGGCTCCGGTCGCTCACGATGCCTACGTCGGCGAGGCAGAAGGAGACTTTGCTCGCCGAGATGCAGTCCCATCCGAGGAGGACCGCCAGCGGATCCGTGAGGTCCCCGAGGTATTGGTCGTCGTTGCACGGTGCAAGGAACGGCGCGAACGACTCGGCAAGGACGGTCGGGACCGCCGTCGACTCGTCCATGAGCCGGTAGCGTGCGGCGCCGAGGAAGTGGAAGTGGTGGTGGGCCGTGTGGTATTTCACGTCGCCCACGCGCTCGTCGTGGTACGTCCCGTCCGTCCGGTAGACGCGCTGGTACGCGTGAAGCACGGTGGCCAACGGATCGTCCGGGTCGGACCCCGCGCCGTACGCGACCACCTGGACCCTTCCGTCCCCGTAGTTCCCGATGGTGTTCGTGAAGCGGAGGAGATAGCGGCCCGTCGACGGGTCCCGCACGACGTCGTTGTCGAGGAGGGCGGCCGCAACCGGTGCGAGCGTCGGAAGCCGGTCGGAGGCGACGCGGGCCGGTCCGGGCGCGAGCGCCCCCGGCGTGGAAAGAAGGAAGCAGGCGACGGCTAGCCAAACGAACGTCGGAGCACGGATCCCGGCCATTTGCGACCCCGGGCCGTCTCGGTCGCGGCCCGTAGTTATAGGTTTGGACGGGCCGGCGGTGTCCTCACGTTTCGTCGGCCGACGGGGCTCACGCGGGGCTCACGTTTCGGTCGGTCGATTGATAGGGCCCCGTGCACAGACGGGGGGAAGGGATCGTCGGTGTGGGCGCTACTTGGGTCCGGTCTTTCGCTTGATTCGGCCGTCGCGGGGGCGCTGGTCGCGACCCCCGCGGCCGCGTCGTTACATTTAGTCGTGGCGGGAGTCAGCCCGGGGGTGGGCGGCGGAACGGCAGGCAAGCGCGACGCCGAGGGGCGC
>JBQTJL010000376.1:0-2806 GCA_052387135.1 Methanobacteriota archaeon
GTGCGTTGCTCCTTTACCGTGTGCGTGACGGCGTGGAAGGAAACATCCCCTTCGTCGTGCCCGCGCCAGCGTCCCGCCTCGTGACACGCTTGGAACGGGAAGCGTGGCGGTTGCGCGTCCCGATCCTGGGCACGCCTCATTCCTTCCACGCCGTCACGCACACGGTAAAGGAGCAACGCACGGGGGCCAAGGTCCCGGTCCAGCTCGTCTTTTTCTACGAGCCCGATCCCAAGGACGTCTCCAAAGACGTCGCGTTCGTGTTCGCGACCAACGTGGGCGAACTCTCGCCGAGTCGCGTCCTGTGGCTTGCATCGCACTACCGGGACCGATGGGGCATCGAGACGGGATACCGGGAAAAGGACCGCTTACGGGTCCGGACCGCAAGCGACCACTACCCGACGCGCTTGTTCTTGCAACTGTTCAGCGTCCTTGCGTACAACGCGTGGACCCTGTTCCGCGCCTTCGTTTGCCGGAAGCCCCGCCTCGCGCCGCATCGTCCCGTCCCGTACCGGTTGCGCCGGTTCCGGGACGATCTCGTCACGTGGCTCTCGGCGTAACGGTCGGGCTGGTTGGTCGGGGGTTTTGGGGTCCTCGCGCGTGTCGCCTCGGCGAGCGACGAACGCCAACGGCCGCAGACGGGCGGCACCGGAGCCAGTCCATAAACTCTATCGCGATAGCCTGCAGCGAAAAACCACACCGGACCCCCGCTTCGTCCCGAGCGGCCTGCGCCGGATTCCGAATCTACTGAGTCGGAGGGAGGGTATTTGGCGCCCGACCGTGCTTCGCGTCGGCGTGGCGGACCGGCCGTATCGCGGTGCGATCGACTACGAGAAGTTGGGGCTCTACCTGCGGGCCTTGAGCGTCCCGACCCGGATCCTCCTCCTGCAGAAGCTCCAGCTTCCGCACACGCCCTCCGAGATCGAGCTTCCTCCGTTCCGGAAGGACCCGGACCTGCGGCAGGACCGCGTGCTGTCGCGTCAGGCCGTCGACGAGCATCTCCAGAAGCTCGAAGAGGCGGGGCTCGTCCGTTCCCGCCCGTCGCAGCGCGGGGGCCAACCGGTGCGCGAGTACCTCGTGAACCAGGAGCGCCTCTTCACGTTGGTCGACGAGGTGCGGCGGCTCGCGCTGATCCGCGCGGCCGGCGCCGCCGCGGACGACGGGACGCCGACCGGGAAACACACGATCGGCGCGGCGTCCGAGCCGCCAAAGGTGACGCTTCCGCACGGCCCGTCGCTCCTATTGGTGAGCGGGCCCTACGAGGGCAAGGCCTATTCCCTCGCGGGGCCCGGACCGTGGGCGATCGGGCGCGCGAAGGAGGCCGAGGTCTCGATCGACTACGACCCGTTCGTGAGCGCCCGGAACACCGAGGTGCTCCGGGACGGCGCCGGGTTCTACCTGAAGAGCCTGCCCGATTCCCGGAACGGCACCACCGTGAACTGGCGGCTGCTTCGCGCCGATGAGCGCGTTCCTCTGTCCTCGGGGGACACGATCGGCGTGGGAAGGACGCTGCTTGTTGCCCGGGGCGTGTGAGGATGGGCGCGCGGTAGGAGGCTGGGACCGTCGGCAACTGCCTGCGAGCTGAGATGGGGCCCCGCGAGGATTCGACGCGCATGGACGGGTGTCAATCTGCCGGATTTCGCCGCGAGGGGCGCAAGACGGGCGAAACCTTCTTAAGAAGCGAGACCCGCTCGGAACCGGGGACGTGGAGGTCAGTGAGGAGGCCGGGGCCCGCGATTCTTGCGACGCTGTTGCTAGCGACGCCGCTCCTTGCGATCACGACGTCCGAGGCCGGCACGGCGGACGAGCCTGAGGTGACGGATCCGGAGGGGGACGCATCCGAGCCGAAGGGCCAGGGGGCTGCGAGCTTCCTCGATTACAACCTCTGCCGGATCACGCCGGTCCGGGAGACCTGCTGGAACGAGCGCGGACGGATCGATCCCGCAATCGGGGCCGCGCGGACCGCGACGGGGACCGTGGGCCTTCCGGGACCCCCGTCCCTCGACGGGCTTGCGGCCTGGTTCGCCGAGACGCCCGAGACGCTGTTCGTGACCCTGGAGCTCGCCGGGCTCGATGCTTCCTTTTCGGGCGCTCTGGACCCCGACGGAAAGCGGACCGCGGTCTACAAGGTCTCGTGGACGCACCCGCCCGACTGCGAGGCGGGCGTGCGTCTCGAGATTGCTCAAGGCGCAGATGAGCCGTTCGTGAACAGCCATCTCTGGTCGACCGACGTCACCTGCCCGCGAGAGCACGGGCCCGATGCCGGGCGGGCACAGTACTGTACGACCTGGGGCGAATGCTGGTGGTCCGTCCCCTACGAGATCGCCTTTGGCGGGCCCGCGACGATCACGTGGGCGGTTCCCCGGGAGATCCTCGCGGCAGGCGGCGCCGGCGCGACGCTCTCGGATCCGGACTTCCTCATCCGGATCGAAGACAGCGGGCTCGCGCCCGGCGAGGACTGGAGCGACGCCACCGCGGAGATGCCGAACGCCAAGGTCCGATCGTACTTCCGGAACTGGCTCTACTACGACGTGGACGCCTCGTCGCCGGGGCGCGACTTCGCGTTCGCGTCGCGGGAGGCGCCGCCGTCCGCCTCTGCGGGACCCCGCTTCGAGTGGCGGGACGCGGCAGGCGAACTCCGGGCGGAAGCCGCCGAGGCGGAGATCCTCGGCGCCGCGATCGAGGAGACTCCGACCCGTCTCACGATCGAGATCCTGCTCGGCCGGGTGGTCGAGGACCCTGCACGCGATCGGATCTTCCAGGGCGCGTACTTCTTCTGGGCACCTCCGTCGGGGCAGATCTTCGACGT
>JBQTJL010000377.1:0-5553 GCA_052387135.1 Methanobacteriota archaeon
GGGCGCGGCGTCGCACGGCGGCTGCCCGTCGCCGCACGCGCCGACGCCGGACGTCCGCCTCACGCACGCAAACGTCACCAGGAACGCGACCGTCGGGGCCGGGGCCTCGGGGCACGTGACGGCGCACCTTGTGAACTGCGGCTCGGCCCCCGCGACGGGCTACGTCGAGTTCTTCGTGAACGCGACGGACGAGCCGTGCGACCCCACCTGCGTCGTTCCGCCGTCCGAGCCCACCGGCGACGCCCGGAACCGCGAGCCCGTCACGCTCGACACGGACGGCGCGGCCGACGTCCGGAGCCCGTTCTGGACCCCGGGCACGCCGTGCGAGCAGGGACAGGCGACCGGCTGCGACGGCCGGGGCCCGGGCGAGGTCCGCGGCCGCCGGACGTTCCGCGCCGCGTACGTGGGCGTCGGCGGCGGTGGGTCCCGGAACACGGCCCCGACCTTCGTCGACCACACCTTCTTCCGCGTCTCTTCGAACCTCTCCGCCCGGATCGAGGTCGAGCCCGGCGCGCGCGTCCGGCTCGCGCTGAACTTCACGAACGACGGCGTGACGCAAGACGTGATCGACCTGTCCCTCGTGCCGATCCTCGAGCGACCCGCGGGCTACGAACGCACGTTCGACCCGCCGAGCCCCTTGTTCGTGGACGCCGACGCCACGCGCGAGGTGAACGTCTCGATCCTCGTCCCGAACGGGTCGGTCGAAGGCGACGCGTTCGAGTCGAAGCTCTCCGCCCGGTCGCAGAAGGGGCCGCACCAGACGCTCTCTCCCGAACTCGTGCTTCCGCGGCTCTCCGTCGTCGCGCGCGCTTCCGCCGTCTTTGCGGCGGGCTTTGCGACCGGCCCCGGCTCGGTCACGGCGCTCCCCGCGGGTCCCGGCGACCGGCTCACGTACCGCTTCGACGTCACGAACGCGGGGAACCGGAACGACAGCATCGTGCTCTCGCGCGACGTGCCGCGGGGCTACGTCGTCGAGTTCTCCGAGAACCCCGTGGGCCCCCTGCCCCCCCGCGCGACCCGCACGATCGTCGCGAACGTGACCGTGCCCGGCGAAGCGCTCGCGGGGAACACGACGCTGCGGATCGTCGGCGAGAGCGAGAACGGGACCGCCTCCGGCCGCCCCGGCCGCGCGACCCTCGCCCTCGTCGCGGACGTCGCGCAGCGCTTCGGCGTCGAGATCGGGAGCCCGACGCTCGAGGCCACGATCGACCCCGGGCGGAACGCGACGATCGAGCTTCGCGTCACGAACACCGGGAACGGGAACGACACGTTCGGGTTGGGCCTCGGCGACGCGCCGCCCGGGTGGCGGGTCGACCTTGCGAACGCGACCCTGTCGCTCGGCGGCTTCGAGGAGCGGTCGGTGGCACTCGTCGTGACGCCTCCGGAGACCGAGCCTCCCGGGACCGTGCGGCTCCTTGCCGTCGGCGCCCGCTCCTTCGGCGCGGACTCGGCGGGCTCGCCGCGGATCTCCGAGAAGACCATCCGCCTCACGACCCGCGCGGCGCACTACCTCGAGCTCGGCGTGCCGGAAAACGACACGTTCGTGGTTCCGGGCGAGACGCTCCCGGTCTCGATCACGGTCGACAACGACGGGAACGAGGAGAACCCCGTGACGCTTTCCCTCACGCCGATCCTTTCGACCCGCGGCGGCATCCTCGAGGCGGGCGCTTGGAACGGGAGCCTGTCCTCGACCGAGGTCCGCCTTCCCCCGGGCGAGGAGGACCGCGTGACGCTCTCGGTGCGGGCTCCGGTCGACGCGGTCCCCGGCGACCGCTTCGAGATCCGGCTCGCCGCGCGGTCGGGGAAGGACGCGACGGTCGCGCCGAGCGTCGTGCTCCGCTTCCTCGCTTCGGGCCCGGACCTTTCCGTCTCGTCCCTTTCCGTCCCTCCCGAGGTCTTCCGCGGCGACGTGGTCGAGGTCTCGGCGGCCGTCGCGAACGTCGGGAACCGGCGCTTCGCGGACAACGCGGACCTCAAGGTCTCGCTCCGCGCGCGGTCCTCCGCCGGCTCCGAGGTCCCGGTCGAGACCGTCCCGATCGCGGCTCCGCCCGCCGGCACGTCCTCGTCGGTGCGCCTTCGGTGGAACGCGAGCGGGCTCTCCGGGAACTACACGCTGGTCGCGGAGGGCCTCTACACGGACGCGCAAGGCGTCCCGCGGCGCGAGGTGCGGACCGAGAACAACCGCGCGACGAACGCGAGCATCCTCCGGGTGTTCGACGTCCTTGTCACCGTGCCCGAGTTCACGACCGCGCTCCTTCCGGGGACCGAGCTCTCCGACGAGGAGTTCTCGGTCGCAAACCGGGGCTCGCAGGCGATGCCGGTCCGGATCACCGCGACCTCACCGCGCGGGTTCCTCGTCCCGAACGTGAATCGGACCGCGACGCTCCCCGTCGACCACCCGCTGTTCCTTCCGTTCTCGGTCCGCGTGCCGCAGAACCCGGGCGTCCTCGAAGAGGTGGTCCGCGTCAAGGTCTCGCCGATCGCGCGGCCCGACCTCGTCGCGGAGCGCACGATGCGGATCCGCGTCGAGGACCGGGTGCGGCCCGAGGTCCTGGGGCTCTCCGCGGACCCGCCGGTCGCGGCGCCCGGCGCCCCCGTGACGCTCGTCGCGGTCCTTTTCGACAACACCGAGGTCGGCACCGCGGTCGCGCGGATCCGCCACCCCGACGGCACCGTCGACCGCGTCCCGATGAGCCTCCCCTCGCCCGGGATCGCGACCGTGAACGTAAGCTCGATCGCGATCGGCGAGCACACGTTCGTGGTCGAGCTCCGAGATCGGGCCGGGAACGACAACACGAGCGCCGAGGCCTCGTTCCGGATCGTGCCGGGGGACCCGCCGGTCCTCGCCCTCGAAGGCCCGCCGAACGGGTCCCTCATCCGTTCGGGGACGCCGGTCCGGCTCGCGGTTTCGGACCGCGTCGGACTCCGCGAGGTCCGCGTCGTCCGCGGCGCGGTCGAGGCGAACCTCCAGCCCCCGTACGAGATCGACACGGCGACGTATCCGGAAGGGGCCGTCGACCTCGTGGTCACCGCCGAGAACGTGCAACGGGTCGTCGCGCGCCTCGTGCTCCGCTACCGCGTCGACAACACGCCGCCCGCGGCCGAGGTCTTCGCCGCCGAGGATCTCCGGGCGGGCAAGGACGCGGCGTTCGTGGTCCGCGCGGCGGACGATCAGGAGATGGGCGCGGTGCGACTGGTATTGATGCGCGAGGGCGCTCCGACCGTCGAGGTCGACATGAGGCAGAGCGCCGTCGCAGGGGATTGGAGGGCGAGCGCCCGCGTCCCCGACGGAGACTTCACGGCACGGGCCGTCGCGGTCGATGCGGCCGGGAACGAAGGCTTCGCCGAGCGGGAGTTTTCCGTAGGAACGTTCGGGCTGCCCGGTCCCGGCGTCGGCGCCGTCGTCGCCGCCGTGCTCTTCGCGCTCGCCGCGCGCCGCCGCCGCGAATAAGTATTATGTACTTATTCAGTAAGTATGTCCCGGAGGACGTGGAGCCCCGTCGGGATGTCGAGCGCGAACAAGTGCCCGTTCGCCGGCACCACGTCCCAGACGAGCGGGACGGGGTCGAGCCCGGACGCGGCCCCGACCGCGCCGGCGCCGCCGGGGACGAAGAACCCGACCGTCGTCGGCCGCTCGGGGACCGAGACGTCGATCGCCCAGACGCCGGCGTGGAAGTGCGCCATGTAGACGCGGTCGCCGAGGATGTGGAAATTGTGCGTCGAGAACGTGAAGTCCTCAGTGTACGGATGCTCGCCGGGGATCCGCCACGTCGAGACGAGCACCGGGTCCGATAGCTCGGTCGTGTCGAGCACCCACATCGGCGGCTGCGCGTCGTGCGAGCGCTCCTCCGGGACCGCGACCGTGATCCGCCGCTCGCCAAGGAACGTGGTCATCACGGTGTGCACGTACAGCCCGTCGTTCCCGGACCACGCCGCGCGAAGGACCGGCATCGCGGGATCCGACACGTCGAGGATGTGGAGCCCCTTCTCGCCCGCCGCAAAATACAGGATCGTCGCCCCTTCGCGCTCGTCGTCGTAGACCGTGATGTCGTGCGCGTTTCCACGGAGCGCCCCCATCACGGTCGAGACGGGGTCCGGCCGCTCGACCGGGCCTGCCGTGTACGTCGAGACGGGGACGAGCGTCGGGACGGGCTCCGGGACGAGCCTCGCGGTGACGATGCCGGCCCCGCCGATGCAGAACACGTACGTGTCGCCGGAGACCGCGTGGACGTCGAGCATGTGGCAGCCCTCGTCCGCGACGGGAAGGAACGAGACGAGCGTGGGGCGGGAGGGGGCGGAGATGTCGACCACGTGGATGCCGCGGTCGAGCGCGCCCCGCGCGACGGCCTCGGGGTCGTCCGACCCCGGCCGCGCGCCGCGGAGGGTCTCGACGCCGAGGAAGGCGAGCCGGCCTTGGGGCCCGAGCTTCACGTCGGCCGCGTAGACGCCAGGGGCGACGTAGCGGCCTAGGATCGCCGGATGCGCCGGGTCCGCGACGTCGAAGAGGACGAAGCCGCCGGCGGGCGACAGGGTCGCCGCCGCGGCAAGGTCGCCCACGATGTCGAGCTCGCCGAACGCCCACGCGATGGACGGGTCGTCGCCGTTCAACGCGTCGGAGGCGACGGAAAGCATGTTCGCGGCGCTCCCATGGAGGGCAAAATCGGCGTGGTCGTGCCCGTCGACGACCGGGTCGATGAGCGCGATGTCGGGAAGTGGGAGAAGGCTCGACTCTTCGACGCGCTCGCCGGAGCCGACGCAGCCGGAGGCGGCGACGACGGCGAGCGGCAAGAGAGCAAGACGCAAGGCGGGCGGACGCAAGGACGCTTCCAGCGGCCTCCCGGCTATTTAGTACCTTTCTACCTGCCGCTTGCGCGGAACTACTTCGACACGCCGAGCGAGTCCGGATCCAGGAACTTGTCGCTGTATTCGACCATCTGCGGCTTCCGGTCTTCCTCGTACGTGGCGCAGTCCATGTCGTGGAGGATCAAGAACCCCACGTCGCCCAAGTCGTTCTCCTCGATGATGATGAAGAGCTTCGATTCGCACTCTTCGTACCAGACGCGGACGAAGTAGGCGTGCTTGAAGTTCGAGTCGAGCCAGACGATGTGCTCGGTCTCGAGGCCGGATTCCTTCGCCTCCTTCACCGCCTGCTCGGCGAAGTGCTTGATGGTCTTCATGACCGCCTTCGAACGGAGCGATTTGAGGATCTCCTTCTTGATCTTCGCTTCCTCTTCGAAGTCCGGGTTCCAGTCGATGGTCCAGACGATGGAATCCATGAACCTTCCAGCCATGATGTAGTAGGGATGGACCCCTATTGCCTTTGTGGTGTGTTCCTGCTAGCAAATTCCCAGAGAACGAGCGACAGATAGCTTTAAGAGCCAAAGGCGATTACAGGAACGTCTTCCCGGTGAACCTCATGCTGCGGCCCCGTGTCATCGCGACCTATTGTCCCTTCTGCAAGAAGCACGGGGAGCACGAGGTCGAGCGCGTAAAGAAGCGCAAGGCGTCCGAGATGCGGGCGGGCCAGCGCCGGTTCCGGCGGGTCACCGCGGG
>JBQTJL010000378.1:0-3014 GCA_052387135.1 Methanobacteriota archaeon
CCCACGGCAAGGACGCGAGCGTCCGGACCCCGCGCGCCGATCGTCGCGACCGTGAAGCTCGCGGCGACGAGGGCGGCCCCGGCGAGCGACGACATCGAGAGGCCGTAGAAGAGGCCGGCGGCGATCCAGCAGACGGCGCCGAAGGCGGCGATCGAGAACCCGAGCACGCCGCGGCCGCCGACCACGACGGCGCCATTCTCCCCAGGATGCTTCAATCTTTGCGAGCGACGGGGGCGGCCCGCGGGGCAAGGCGCGCCGCCCGGACACCGAGCGTGCCCCGGTGCCCGTCCCACTCGGTCTCGGTCTCGACGAGTTCGATACGCGCCGAAAAGAACGGGCCGTCGAGCACGAGGGACTCGTATTCGCCGCCCTCGCCTGCGACGTGGATCCTCCTTCGGAGGCGCCGGACGTCCTCGACGAACGCGGCGTCGACGCGGCGGCCGAGCCATTCGCGCGAAAGGCCCTCGGCGAAGACCCCGACAATCCGCACGTCGTAGCCGCCGGAGACGATCCGGGCGACGATCTCCTCTCCGGACTTGTGCCAGAGCGGCGAGAAGACCTTGAGGCCGAGCCGGTGCGCCACGCGTTCGACCCGGACGCGCTGGTACTCGGAGGCGACTGCGCCCGTGACGACGCCCTCGACGTCCAACCGGGACAGCGCGGCCGCGAGGTCGTCGAGCTCGCGCTCCTTTTCGCCCGAGGTCGTAACCGAGACGAGCGGGAGGCCGAGGGCTTCCGCGTGGAGCTTCGTAAGGTGGACGTTCGGGACGTGGAACATCCACGATTCGCCGGTGCGGGGCACGAGCGTGACGAGCGCCGCGACGTCCCAGCCCCACATCCGGACGACGTCGTGGGCGAGCGTCGAATCCTTGCCGCCCGAGAACAGGCAGGCGACCCTCATGGCCTCGTCCGGGAGGCCTCGTCGGCAAACCAGCGCCAGATCGACGGCCGGGTGTCGCGGAGCACGGGGCGGCGCGTGCGGGCGAGCTCGAGTTCGGCCGGGTCGAGGGCAAGGTCGAGCGTCGCAGGCTCCATGTCCGGGGCGCGCCCGAGCGGTATCCCGCGCGGCGAGTAGCCTTGCGAGCCGCCCCAGAAGACGAGGTTGTCCTGCGGGCCCACGTTGTTCACGAAGAACGTCCAACAGGTGGTCTCGATCGCGCGGGCGGGGAGCACCGCCTCGAAGTAGGTCTTCGAGATCGAGGGCGACGCGCTGATGCAAAGGAGGATCTCGGCGCCCTTCATCGCGAGCACCTTTGTCACCTCGGGAAAGAAGAGGTCGTAACAGATGCAGAGGCCGACCTTGCCCACGGGCGTCTCGAAGACCGGAAGCGCCGCGCCTTCGCCGAAATAGAGGTCTTCCTCGAACACGCTGAAGGACGGGAGGTACACCTTGTCGTATGCGCCGACCGTCCCGTCCGGCCGGACGAGGACGGCCGAGTTGTGGACGACGCCGCGGACCTCGGAGCGGCGCGGCATCCCGAAGACGACGGTCTTCCCGTGGCGCCTTGCGGCGTCGGCGACCGCCCGGACGGAGGGCCCGTCCAGCGGCTCGGCGAGCGTGCGGTGGGCGTCGCGGCTCATGTAGCCGGCAAGGAACAGCTCCGGGAACGCGACGAGGTCGCCCGATGCGCGCGCAACGTGGTCGAGGATCGTGGCGAGGTTCGCCTTCACATCCCCGATCGCAGGTTGCGCCTGCACGAGGGTGACCTTCATGGCTCAAGGTATGGAGCCATGATTTATAAGCGTCTCGTCGCCTCCCGCCCTCGATGGAGCTGCGGCCGCCGCTTGCGCCGGACGAGGCGCGCTCGATCATCGTCGCCTTCGTGCGGGACTACGTGAAACGCTCCGGCGCGGGCGGGATCGTGGTCGGGCTTTCGGGCGGCGTCGACTCGACCCTCGTTGCCGCCCTCTGCGCTGAGGCGGTCGGGCGCGAGCGCGTCACCGGCCTCCTTCTCCCCGAGAAAGACTCGTCGCCCGAGGACGAGCGCTTCGGCGCCGAGGCCGCCCGCGCGCTGGGGATCGGATCCGAGCGGATCGACGTTTCCGGCATCATCGCGGCGGCGACGGACGCCTGCCCCCACCGGCCGACCGGGAAGGCGCTCGCGAACCTGAAGGCGCGCGCTCGGATGCTGGTCCTTTTCTCGCACGCAAACCGCGACGGGCGGCTCGTCGCGGGCACCGGGAACAAAAGCGAGCTCTTGACCGGATACTTCACGAAGTTCGGCGACGGCGCAAGCGACCTCCTGCCGATCGGCGACCTCTACAAGACGCAGGTGTTCGCGCTCGCGCGCGCGATGCGGCTTCCCGAAACCATCGTCGCCCGGCCGCCCACCGCGGGGCTCTGGGCCGGCCAGACCGACGAGGTGGAACTCGGCATCCGGTACCAAGACCTCGACCGGATCCTGTACGGGCTCGAACTCGAGCTTGGGACGGCCGACATCGCGGCCCGGACCGGGCTCCCGGAGACGGAGGTGCGACGCATCGCCGCGATGGTCGAATCGACGTGGCACAAGCGGACGACGCCGCTCGTTCCGAAGATCGGGCACCGGACCGTCGGCATCGACTGGCGGGCGAGCGTCACGGGCCGGACGACCTCTTCCGCGTAAGCCGTTGGCCGTAGGCCGTAGGCCGAGCGGGAAGCCGACGTGTAAGGACGCTGCGTCCGTGAAGCGAAGATGGCGCCGGCCCACGGCTCACGGCCCACCGGTCACGGCGCACCGCGCACGGCCCACGGCTCACGGCGCACGGCCCACGGGAAGCGATAAATAGAGTAACTCCGCTCTCGGCGTGACCCGCCTTAACTCAGCCTGGTTAGAGTACGAGACTGTAGATGGCTGGCTGGGATTCCCAGCCTCTAACCGGCCTCCAGCAGGTATCTCGGAGTCCCCGGTTCAAATCCGGGAGGCGGGATCCTCCTCCTCGGCCCTCGGGCCGTCCTCGGGCGATGCGCGGCGGGTACGGGGAACGAGGCACGGGGAACGAGGAAACTTCCACGTTCCACGTTCCACGTTCCA
>JBQTJL010000379.1:0-21591 GCA_052387135.1 Methanobacteriota archaeon
GATGACCCCAACGGAAACCCGTATGATGCAAACGCGCATATCCTCTCGAACACTTGCCTGCTGTTCGTGTAGGTGGAACCGCTGGTACGCTTGAGGAACCGCGCGCCCTGGGGCTGGAGCGCGGCAACGGTAGGGCTGTTCACGGTTTCGGCGCTCGGCGGATGCCTTACCGATGGTGGCCCCGCCCCAGGCCCCGGCGCGACGCCCGTTCTGGTCGATGCATCCGACGCCGCAGCCAATCCGTGGAGGAGCGTGTCGACCGCGGACGTATGGTACGGCGCCGCGTACGGGACCCCTTTCCGGGACATCACGGTGGTCCAGGGCTGCGGAAGCTTCACGACTGCTTTGCCTCGGGGGACAGAGTCCGTTCGGATGGACCTTTCGGGTCAGGCCGTAAACGCGACCGCGCGGGGGTCAGGCTACATGACGATGATGGTTCGACCGGACGAGGGCGAGTGGCAAGGCCCGTCGGACACGACGCCCCGCGAGCACGTCGAACTCGTTCCCCACGGAGTGGCCCCCGGACCGTGGCAGATCTGGGTTTGGCCAAACGGGCCGGTCGTGAATCAAACGTGGACTCTCCGGGTTGAAATCTCGGGCCGTGGCGAGTTCCACTCGGAGGCCCCACTGGAACCCATCGAAACGCCGGATTGCCCCCATCGGTGACCGCCCCATCCAGGTCGCGACCGGAATCCCATGCGTCGTCCTACAAAACACGATGCTCACTCAGCGAGGGCCGCCGGACGGTCCTTCCCCGTGTCGGGCCTGCCTTTCTGGACAGCCGCCTCTCGCAAGCCATAAATAGACGCCCGTCAAGAGCATTGACAAGGGTGTAAACCGTGTTTACATCGATCTTCGGCGAGAGCCCGCAGGTGCGCGTCCTCGACTTCCTCGCGGGGCACCACGATTTCGACTACACCGTGACCGAGATCGCGCGAAACTCGGGGGTCGCACGGCCGACCGTCTACAAGGTGCTCGAAGACTTCGTCGAGAAGGGCTTCGTCGTTGCGACCCGCGAGGTCGGCGCCTCGACCTTCTACAAGCTCGACGCCGAGCACCCGTCCGTCCGCGGCCTGCTTGCGGCCGACCTTGCGGCGTCCCACGCCCGACGTCCGGCGGCGAAGAAACGGGGGGTGAGCGCACGGACCCGATGATCCAGGGGAACGAGCAGGAGTACACCCTCTACTCGAACAAGATGAACCCGGCCGGGATCGACCCCCACCGGTTGGCGCTCGAACTCCTGCGGAAATCCGAGCTCGCCGCGCAGGGCGAGTTCCTGAAGAACGGGAGCCGCGCCTACTTCGACGTGGGGCACCTCGAGATCTCGACCCCGGAGTGCGCGAACTTCTACGACGCGCTCATCTGGGAGAAGGCCGGCGAGCGCATCGTCGACATGCTCCGGGCGAAGCTCGAAGACGGCCACAACGTGAAGATCAACGCGTTCAAGAACAACACGGACCCGGACGGCGTCTCGTACGGCTCCCACGAGAACTACTGCGTGCAGCGCAAGGTGAAGTTCCCGGAAGAGTTCATCGAACGCCTCGTGCCGCACCTTGTGACGCGGATGATCTACACCGGCGCGGGCGACGTCGTCGACGGCGTCTACGTGATCAGCCCGTGCGCGTACCTTACAAGCCAGCTCGTCTCCGGCGGGAACCTCTCGAACACCGGCGTCCTCCACACGAGGGACGAGCCGCACGCGGACCCCGAGCGGTTCCGCCGGCTCCACATCATCGTGGGCGACGCGCTCATGGGCGAATACCCGATCCTCCTTCGGGGCTTCTCGACCGGGCACATCCTCCGCTTGATCGAGCGGGGCGAGGTGAAGTCGCCCCCGAAGCTTGCAAACCCGATCGAGGACATGTGGCACAACGTGGAGCAGGTCGCCCCCGAAAAATGGAGCTTCGAGCTCGACGGCGGAAAGAAGGTCACGCCGATGGACATCCAGCGGTACTACCTCGCGAAGGTCGAGAAGCACGTCTCCGGCGAGAAGGAGAAGATGGCGTTCAAAGCGTGGGAGTGGACCCTCGACAAGCTCGAGGCGGGGGACTTGAAGGCCCTCTCGCGCCGCGTCGAGTGGGTGAGCCGGCTCTACGAGGTCGAGCGGCAGATCGAGGTGAAGGGGAAGCACGAGTCGGTCGAGATCGCCGCCTGCAAGCAGTACAGCGAGCTCGGGATCAACCGGGGGCTCCACTACAAGCTCCAGACCGCGGACGGGGTCGACCGCTTATTGGACGACGACGAGATCAAGCGCGCGATCCTCGCCCCGCCGTCCGACACCCGCGCGATCGTCCGGACGAAGCTCCTCGAGGACTACGAGGCCTCGAGCGTCGACTGGAGCGAGATCCGGGTCTCGACGGAAGACGGAGGCTACGAGAAGATCGAGCTCCCGGACCCGTACGAATCCTCCTACAAATATTAATTTATACTTATCAAATACTTACGAAATACTTATTACTCCAGAAGGACAAGGAGGGGCGATGAGCGCGATCAGCGGACGTCGCGGGCCCCGCAAGGGGCGCCGCGTGGGCGCGGACGCAGAGACCTTCCCGCCGGGCGTCTCCGTCGGGACCGAGGAGGACGAGCCGACGATCTTCGTGGGGAACCGCCAGATCACGAAATCCGGCCCCCAGCTCGCCCTCTACATCCCGCGGGAGGTCGAGCGGTCGATGGGCTTGAAGGCCGGGACCAAGGTCGTCGTCGAAGCGACCCGGACCGAGATCCGGATCCGACCCGAGGAGGGGTGACATGCCCGAGAAACGCCTGAAGAAGCGCGGCAAGAAGAAGGCCGACGAGAAGGTGAGCTTCGACGTGGGCGAGACGTTCAGTCCCGCCGACGCGCGCGAAGAAGACTTCGACTTGGACCTTGATAGCGCGATCTACCAAGGCAAGAAGGGACAAGCCGGGACCCGCACGAAGAGTTCGGGTTGAAAGAAAAGAAGAGGGAGGGGCGGACCCCCTCCCTTCGATGATTTCCGTGCCTACGGGAGGTCGTCGTCCGCCGGGATGTTCCCGTCGCAGACCTTCGTGCGGTCCGTCTCTTCCTCGTGCGTCACGGGGTCGCCGTTCTCGTCGAAGACGAGGTCGCCGTTCTCATCGACGTCTTGGACCTCCGTGAACTCCACGTCGTCGTGCGAGAAGTAGCAGACGGTCTCTGCCGTCTGGAGCCCGGCCTTCCCGTTCGACTCCTGCCAGAGCCCGAGTTCGCTGCCGAGGTAGAAGCGGTCGTCCCCGACGTCGACCGCCGTCGCGTCCCCGTCCGTGTTGGCGGCGAGGGCGGCGTTGTCGTTCGGTCTTCCCTGGTCTTCGTTGCGCGTGTCGCCCGGCGCCGCGAAGGCGACCGGGACCAGCATGGCGATCGCCACGATGGCAAAGATGCTCTTGTTCATGGTTTTCAGGCCTCCAATTGTTTCTAGGTCGGCCTCCGCGCCTCCCTTCCCGGAAGACCGAGACCAGACCCGCGGCGAAAATGGCCCGCGGGTCAAATTTCCATTCGGTGTCACCGGTCCCGGGGCTGTGGAAATCTCGAAGACACGTGGATGGTTCCTCCCGGTGAAACAAGGATTTCGGACGGCTGCACCGTGTGTCGCCCGCGGAAGCAGCGGGCTCCGAACGTTCATGTGCCGGGAGACCCTTCGCGAGCCCGGGCGCTTGCATGCCGCGGCCAATCCACGTATGGGTATCCTTGTTCGTTCTCCTGTCTCCCGTCGTCCTACAGCTCCCGTCGGCCGTCGCCGATTCGGCCGTCCCCGCGGTGGGACGCCTTCCGTCGGGCCGGTACCTCACCTCGGCCGCAACGACCGGGGCGCTCGTCCACGTGTTCGGAGGCTGGACCGCCTCGACCACGGTCCGGGACATCGTCCGGTACGACCCCGTGACGGACAACGCGACCCTGCTCTCGGCCCAGCTTCCGACCGGCCTCGGCGAATCGAGCGCCGTGTTCGACCCGCGGGACCGGTCCGCCGCGGGCTGCCCGGGCGGGTGCGTCTACCTCTTCGGCGGGTTCGAATCCGGGGTCGGGTACAAGGACAAGATCGTGCGGTTCAACCCGGCCACGGGCTCGGTCCAAAACCTGTCCGTCACCCTCCCCGGCGCCCGGACCGGGACGTCGGCGGTCTGGGCGGGCACGGTCGCCTACATCTTCGGAGGCGGCGGCGCGGTCTGGTACTCGCAGATCCTCCGGTTCGACCCGGTGAACAACACCGTCGCGACCGTCGGCAGCCTGCCTTCGCCGAAAGGGTACACGGCGGCCTACTGGGACGGCCAGCACGCGTTCGTGTTCGGCGGCTACAACGGGACCTCGAGCGACGAGATCGTCCGCTTCGACCCGCTCACGAACCAAGCGACCGTCCTTGCCCCGAAGCTCCCGGCGGCCCGCCGGTCGCCGAGCGCCGTGGGCTCCGGCGACACCGCGTACGTCTTCGGCGGGCAGAACGCGAACGGGACGATGAGCGACGAGATCGTGGTCTTCCGGACGCTCACGCAGACGATCTCGACCTCGACCGCGAAGCTCCCGTCCGGCCGCGCCTTCACGTCGGCCGCCTGGGGCGGAACCGCGGTCTACGTGTTCGGCGGCCTCACCACCGTGCCCACCGACCAGATCGTGCGCTACACGCCGGACGGGCCCCCGCCGCCCCCGCCGCCTCCGTCCCAGTGCTCGGACGGCGTCGACAACGACCTCGACGGGCGGACGGACTACCCGTCCGACCCCGACTGCACGTCGGCCGCGGACAACGACGAAAGCGGCGGCGTGCCGCCGCCTCCCCCGATCGGGGAGACCGGACCGGTCACGACGCGGACGCTGCACCACGTCGACAACCAGACGGTCCTGCCTGCGACGCCGCTTCCGCCGGTGGGCTCGCCCGGCGTCCCCACGCCGGCGGTCGGCCAGACGTTGGTGAACATCACGATCGAGAACGCGACCGTGAGCGGCCAGCCCTTCCTCTGCGTGAGCGTGCAGGTCGGGGGCGGGTCCACGATCCCGCTCGCCTGCGCGAACCGGGTCCTTCTCGGGCCCTCGGACCCCTTGATCCCGCGCGGGACGATCTCGCTCCTGCGGATCGACCCTCCGGACGTCCCGCCCACGTCGCCCGGTGCGCTCGGGACGACGCCCGCGACGACGGTCACGATCGACGCGCGGTACACGTACGACGCGGGAAAGATCACGACGCTCCTTACGGTGGGCGGCGGCGCGGCGGCCGCAAACAGCCCCTTCCCGCCGACCGACACCGGGGCCGGGTGGTTCGCGACGCACGGCGCGGACGTGCCGCTTGCCGCGACGGTGATCGTCTACCAGAACGGGTCGCTCGTCGGCGCCGCCGTGGCCGGCGTCCCGTGGCTCGGGCAGCTCATCGCGACCGCGCTCGCCGACGCCGGGGTCCCGCCTTAAACCTTCCCCGATAGATTGACCTCCCTCGGGTCCCCGAACCATGGGTGTCGACCGGGTGCCCGGCGCCACGCGCGACCGAACCACCCATTGGATCCCCCCCTAGCCAACTTCGTGCCGGCGTCGGGCCCCGGTCGTTCCCTTTGCTCCCCGGTCCGGGGGCTACGGCCTTTCGACCATCATCGAGACCGCGTTCCCGCCGCCCAAACAGAGGGTCGCGACGCCGCGGTGGCCGCCGCGCGCCTTCATCGCGTAGAGGAGCGTCGTAAGGACCCGCGCGCCGGACGCGCCGAGGGGGTGGCCGAGTGCGACCGCGCCGCCGTTCACGTTGAACCGGTCCGCCGGGACCGACAGCGCCTTCCGGACCGCGCACGAAGCGGTCGCGAAGGCCTCGTTGTGCTCGAAGAGGTCGACCTCGTCGATCGAATGTCCCGTCTTCTTCAAGAGCGCCTGCACGCCGGGGATCGGCGCCGCCATCACGCGCACGGGTTGCACGCCGCAGACGGTGTAGCCGGTGACGAGCCCCAAGACCTCGAGGCCGCGGCGCTCGGCCTCGGCGCGGGGCATGAGGACGACGGCCGCGGCGCCGTCCGAGATCTGGGACGCGGAGCCGGCGGTCACGATGCCGCCCTCCTTGAACGCGGGTCGGAGCTTGCCCAACCGCTCGACCGTGGTGTCGGGCCGGATGCCGTCGTCGCGGTCGACGACGAGGCGCTTCCCCTTCTCGGGCTCGGTGTCCATCGGGAGGAGCTCGCTCTTGAAGAGGCCGTTCTCGGTCGCCTTCCACGCCTTCTGGTGCGACTCGAAGGCGAACCGGTCGGACTCTTCGCGGGAGACGCCGAACTCCTCGGCGACCACCTCGCCCGTGATCCCCATGTGTACCTCCTCGTATGCGTCGAGGAGCCCGTCGTGGATCATCGAGTCGACGAGTTCGGCGTTCCCCAGGCGGAGGCCGTTGCGGGCCTTCGGGAGAAGATAGGGAGCGTTCGTCATCGACTCCATGCCGCCGGCGACCACGACCTTCGCGTCGCCGCAGCGGATCGCCTGGACGCCGAGCGTCACCGCCTTGAGGCTCGAGCCGCAGACCTTGTTCACGGTCATCGCGGCGACCGTGTACGGGATCCCGGCCCCGAGCGCCGCCTGCCGCGCGGGGTTCTGGCCGAGGCCGGCCGCCAGCACGGTCCCGAGGATCACCTCGTCGACCTCGTCGGGGCGCACGAGCGCGCGAGAGAGGGACTCGCGGACGACGGCCGAGCCGAGGTCGACGGCGGTGCGGTCCCGGAGGCTCCCGTTGAACTTTCCGATGGGCGTCCGGACGGCCGACGCGATCGCGACCTCTTCCACAAGGAGAAGTAGATTACGTGAGATATAAGGAGGTTGTGCCGGATGGGGCCGCCGTGTTGCACCCGTCCGCGGTCCTTCGAGGCATCCGGGACCACGGGGGCCTTGCGTGGCCGCTCGTCGCGCTGAACCTCGGCGGGGTCGCGTTCGGCTTCTGGTACTACGCCGAAGCCGGCCAGTTCGCAGCGACGCCGGCCGCTCTCTGGGTCTTCGTTCCGGACAGCCCGCTCGCCGTCCTCTACTTCGCGCTCGCGCTGGGGAGCCTGCGGCTCGGCTTCGGCAGGCCGTGGCTCACCGCGCTTGCCGCCGTCGCGAACGTGCAGGTGGGCCTGTGGACCACGTACGTCCTCGTGCGATACGCGGACGGGTTCGGGACGTGGGACCCCTCCGACCTCAACTTCTACCTCCTCTTCCTCCACCTCGGGATGGTCGCGCAGGCGTTCGTCCTCGCGGGGGACCTTTCGCCGCTTCGCGGGTGGGGCCTTCTCGTGCCCGCGTGGTTCCTCGCGCATTGGGCGATGGACTACCTCGTCCCGGTCGTCGAGTACGCGCCGGGCTGCGTCGGGACCCGCCCGATCACGGTGCCTTGCGAGGACGACGGGATCCTTCCCGGCGTGTCGCTTCTCGTCACGCTCGTCGCCCTTGCCGCGGTCCACGGGGCCGCGCGGAATCCCCGACCGAAGGATTGAAAAGGGTGTCGGAGGTCCGCAAGTCCATCGCGGGCAAGGTTCATCCGCACGGGTCGCCATCGGGCAACGAACGACGGCATGGCGACGCTTTCGGACGACCCCACGTGGCTCCTCGGCGTAAAGCTGGGACTGGTCGCCTTCTTCCTTCTCTTGAACGCGTTCTTCGTCGCCGCCGAGTTCGCGATCGTGAAGGTGCGTAGCACGCAGCTTGCGGGCACGGACCGACGGCGCGAGTCCGCGCGGAAGGTCGTGGGGCAGCTCGACGAGTACCTTTCGGTCTGCCAGCTCGGGATCACGGCCGCAAGCCTCGCCTTGGGATGGCTCGGCGAGCCCGTCTTCGCCGCCGGGATCCGTCCCGTCGTGCAAGGGTTCGGCATCCAGAGCGAGGCGGCCGTCTCCACGATCGCGATCGGCGTCGCGTTCACGATCCTTACCGGCCTCCACATCGTGATCGGGGAGCTCGTCCCGAAATCCATCGCGATCCGGGCCCCGGAGCGGTCCACGGTGGCCCTCGCGCCGCCTCTTCGGGCGGTCCGCGTCCTCCTCGGCCCGTTCGTGTGGGCGATGAACGGCCTCGCGAACCTCCTTCTTCGTACGGCCGGCTTCAGCACGGCCCCCGCGACCGAGGCCGCGATGTCTGAAGACGAGCTGCGCCACGTGATTTCCGCGATGGGCGGCGCCGCGAAGGAGCCGGCTGCCGCGGTCCTGCGCCGGAAGGCCCTGTTGAAGCTCTTCGAGCTGAAGCACTTGACGGTCGCCGACATCCTCGTGCCCCGCTCCCGCGTCGTGACGCTCGATGTGAAGAAGACCCTGCAGGAGAACCTGCAGACGGCGAGGTCCGCCGGCTACACCCGGTTCCCGCTGGTCGACGGCTCGCTCGAGAACGTCCTTGGCATGATCCACCTGAAGGACCTCGTGTGGTACGCGAACGAGGGCGGCGAGGAGATCGAGCGCATTCGGCGCGAGATCCTCATCGTGCCGGCCGTAAAGCAGGTCGAGCAGCTCCTCGAAGAGTTCCTCCGGAGAGGGCAGAACCTCGCGGTCGTCGTGGACGAGCTCGGGAACGTCGACGGGATCGTGACGCTCGAAGACATCCTCGAAGAGGTCTTCGGCGAGATCCGCGACGAGACCGAGACCGCGCCCGCCTTCTACAAGAAGCTAGGCGAGGACCATTACTTGGTCGACGCGCTGGTTCACGTCCAGGATCTGGAGGAGCTACTTCGGACGCAGATCCCGGCGCGCGACGTGACGACCCTCGGCGGATACCTCGTCGAACGCCTGGGCCACCTTCCGAACCCCGAGGAGGCGGTCGAGAACGACGGCTGGACGTTCGTCGTGCGCACGGCCGACCGGAAGCGGGTGAAGACGGTCGAGGTACGACGGACCAAGAGATGAGACCTCCACACCGTCGAGATGAGCTCGCTTCGCGAGCGATATGAGGCGCCTGCGGCGCCGAGATGACGCCGCATATCCCGCTCATCTCCCATTTCGCGAAGCGCATCTCACATGTCGGCCGGGAGCCCGAGCTCCTTCGCGATCACGTACCGCTGGATCTCGGAGGTGCCCTCGCCGATCTCGGCGAGCTTTGCGTCCCGGAAGAACCGCTCGACGGGGTAGTCCGTCGTGTAGCCGTTCCCGCCGTGGATCTGGATGCCTTGCGTCGTCGCCCGCATCGCGGCCTCCGACGCGTAGAGCTTCGCCATCGACGCCTCCTTCTTGAAGGGGCGTCCCTGGTCCTTCTGCCACGCGGCCCGGTAGACCAAGAGACGCGCCGCCTCGATCTCGACCGCCATGTCCGCGAGCTTGAACTGGATCGCCTGGAAGTTGCCGATCTTCTGCCCGAACTGTTCCCGCTCGCCGGCGTACTTCACCGACGCATCGAGCGCGCCTTGCGCGATCCCCAGCGCGAACGCGCCGATCGCGATCCGGCCCGAGTCGAGCGTCGCAAGCGCCCCGGTGAACCCGTCGCCCTCCTTCCCCAGGAGCCGGTCGGCCGACACGTGGCAGTTGTCGAGGAAGAACTGGGACGTGACGGAGCCGTGGAGGCCGAGCTTCTCCTCGATCCGGCCCATCTTGAGGCCGGGATCCCCTTTTTCGAGGATGAACGCGGAGATCCCCCGGAGGCCCTTCCCGGCGTCCGTCCGCGCCATCACCGTGATGACGTCGGCGTAGTGGCCGTTCGTGCAGAAGACCTTCTGGCCCGAGAGCACCCACTCGCCGCCCTTTTTCACGGCGGTCGTCTCGAGCGCGGCCGCGTCCGAGCCGGAGACCGGCTCCGTGAGCGCCCACGCGCCGATCCATTCGCCCTTCGCGAGCTTCGGCACGTACCGCTTCCTCTGGGCGTCGTTTGCGCCCCGGAAGATGTGGCTCATCCCGAGCCCGTTGTGGGCGCAGAGCGTAAGGCCCAGCGAGCCCGACACGCGGGAGACCTCCTCGATCGCGATCGCGTAGGAGACGGAGTCGATCCCGGCGCCGCCGTATTCGGCCGGCACGGTCATCCCGAGGAGCCCCAGCGACGCCGCCTTCCGCACGAGGCCCGTCTCGAAGACGTTCGAGCGCTCCGAGGCCTCGACCGCCGGCTGCACGTCCTTCTCGGCAAACGCGCGGACCATCTCGCGGATCGCGCGCTGCTCGGGCGATTCTTCGAACGAGACCATACGGGCTCGAAGGAGCGAAGGCCCTCCCCATTTAAAACCGTTCGGCTGCACGGGGAAGAGCCCCCAGCGGAAAACGTTATGTGCCGAGAGTGGCACGGCCGAACGAGAGGGGGGTCCCGCGGCGCCGGAGCGTGCGACATGACGACCGATGAGCGTGTCCGGAGACGGCGAAGGTCCGCCACGGCGGCGGAGGTCCGTTCGGCCGCGGAACGCGGCAAGGCGAGCGCGAACCCCGCGCGGGCGTCGCGCCTTCGACGCTGACGCTCGACCCGCCCATGGCTTTAAATGCGGTCGCGGCGTTTGTGCACCCTCCATGAGCAGCGTGCCGGCGCCCGCTCCGATCCACCGCGCGAAATGGGACGTGGCGCTCGATGCGGACGGGATCGTGCAGGTCGTCGTCCGGGGCGAGAAGGATGAGAACGAGGCGCGCGCATACCTCGACGACATCGAGGCCGTCGCAGCGAAGGCCCCGTCCCCGGTCCGGATCCTCGCGGACGCGAGCGCCGCGGGGCGCTCGACGCCGGCCGCGCGGCAGGTCCTCGCGACGCGTCCCCTACTCTTCGGCGACGCCTTCGTCGCGGTCGTGGGACTGCGGCCCTGGAACCGCGTCCTCATCCGGTTCGTGTTCCGGATCCGGAAGATCCCGGCGGACCGGCTCCGCACGTTCGACACGCTCGAGGAAGGGCGCGCGTGGCTCCGGGCGATCCCGACGGCCCCGCCGTCTCAGAAGACCGGTTGAAGCGAATGCGCATCCATCGCGAGAAGTGGGACATCTGGGTCGACCCGGACGGGATCGTGCGGATCCAGATCCGGGGCGACCAGAACGAGAACGACGCCCGGGCCTACGTGGCCGACGTCGTCTCGATCGTATCGACGCTCCCCCCGCCCATCCTGCTCCTTGCCGACGCGAGCGGGACCGGCCGGATCTCTCCGGCCGCCCGGCAGGTGTACTCGTCCGCTCCGGAAACCGCCCGGGGCGGCCGCTACGCGCTCGTGGGTCTGAAGCCGCTGCACCGCGTGGTCGCTCGGATCGTGTTCCGGTTCCGCGGCGTCTCCGGAGACCGCTACCGCGTCTTCGACGACCTCGGTGAGGCGCGCGCATGGCTCCTTGCGACGCCGAAGGAGCCGTAGGTCAGGTCGCCGGGGCGGCCGGGAGCGGCAGCCGGGGGATGGGTCCCCGGTGGCGGCGGCCGAGGAACGATTCGAACCGACGGACCTCGAGGCGCAGGCGGCCTTCGAGGTAGAGATGCGTGCCGAACACGATCGGGAGCGCGATCGGCAGGACCATGCCGAGGACGCGCGGGCTGGAGAGGGACGCCTGCGCGAGGGTCGCGACGAACGCGACGAAGCCGAACGACGCGACGAGCCCGCCGCCCAGCGGGCGGAGCGCGTGGATGCGCCCCTCGCGGTCGACGCGGGCGGAGCGGAACCGCGTCGCGGGCGGGACGCGAAGGAGCGGCAGCACGAGACCGGTGAGGAACGGCACGGCGCCGCCGCCGAGCACGTTCACGAGCACGCCCACCGCGTTCAAGGGCCCCTCGTCGACGACCGCAAACGAGATCGCGGACGCGACGGCGAGCGGCAGGAACGCCTCGTCCGGAACGGGGTCCTCGCGCGGCCCCGAACCTTCGACCTCGACGAGCATCGCCTCGGGCTCGCCGGGGGACCGGAGCGAGAACCAGTGGTGGAACCGGGCATGCAGCGCGCCCGAGGCCGGCAGGAAGGCGGCCCCGGTGAGGACCCCGACGCTGAAGAGCACGAGCGCGATCGCCCACGCGATCACGTACGCGGCCGTGATGAACACCGCTTGGCCGGCGCCTCCCGCCCCGACCGTGCGCGCGGCGAGCCCGACCGAGAGGAGGACCGTGGCGGCCACGATCCAGCCCCGCGCCATCTTCGGGCGGTATCGGCTCTTCGGCGCCGTCGGATCCATCGGCGTGGGGAGCCCCTCCGGCCAGTACGGGTCGAAGACCGCGGCCTCCTCGGGCTTCCCGGGCTGGTTCGCCCGCTCGACCATCACCGGAAGGCGCAAGAGGTCCCACGCCGCGCCGACCCCGAGGAGGCCGAGCGTCACGACGTACAGGGCCGCGCTCCGATGGCGCCCGAGGTAGAACCGGTGGAGGCCGAGGACGCCGAAGCCCCCGACGAACCAGAGGACGTGGGCGAGGGTCGCGGACCGGCGACGCACGAGACCGGAACGGCGCCGTGCCTTATGCCAGCTTTGAAAGGAAGTGGCGGTGCAGGCGAAGGTCGCCCGTAAGCTCCGGATGGAACGCGGTCGCAAGGAACGGGCCCTGCTCGGCCGCGACGAAGACCCGCCCGACCTTGCAGAGGCTCCGGCAGTCCCCCCAGAGCCGCGTGATCGCGGGCGCCCGGATGAAGACGCCCGGGAAGGGGCCCCCGGAGATTCCGGCGAGCGGCAAGGGCGCCTCGAACGAGTCGCGCTGGCGCCCGAACGCGTTCCGGTCGACCGCGAACTCCATCAGGGAAAGGAGCCGGGTCCGGGTCGTCTCGACCTGCTTGTCGCCTTCCTTGGCAAGCAGGATCAATCCGGCGCACGAGCCCCAGATCGGCATCCCTTCGCGGCGTCCGCGCGCGAGAAGGAGGTCGTGGATGCCGGTCTCGACGAGGAGGCGACCGATCGTGGTCGATTCGCCGCCGGGGATGATCATCCCGTCGACGGCCTCGGCCTCGTCGCGGGTCCGGACCTCGACCGCGAGACCGGACCGCTCGGCCTCCGCGAGCGCGCCCTTCGTCGCGTGAACGTGCTCGGACACGTCGCCCTGCAGGGCGAGCACGCCGACGCGCACGTTCCGCATGGCGTTTCCGATGCCGCATGAGGTATAAGTATCTAAGGCCGGATTACGCCGGGAGCCCATGGCGGCAAGGACGCGTCTTCCCGACCCCTCCGAGGGGCCGCCGCCGCGCCCGGTGCCGTTCACGCACGACGGTCGCGACGTCCTCGGCGTCGAAGGCGACACCGTGGGATCCGCGCTCTTTGCGTCCAGCTGCGACGTGCTTTCGAGGAGCATCAAGTACCACCGGCCGCGCGGCCTCTTCTGCGTGCAGGGCCACTGCGAAGGCTGCATGGTCCGGGTCGACGGCGTCCCCAACGTCCGAGCCTGCGTCACGCCGCTTCGCGACGGGATACGGGTCGAGTCGCAGAACGCGTGGCCCGACGCGCAGCGCGACGTCTACGGCGTCCTCGACGCGGTGATGCCCTCGATCGATTTCTCGACCTCGTTCACGCGCCCCGCCGCCCTCCGCCCGCTCTTTGTCGCGGCGGTCCGACGCTTCTCGGGCCTCGGTCGCCCGCCGGACCCCGCCCCGGCCGTGCCGCCGGCCGAACTCCCGGAGGTCGATGCGGGCTGCGTCGTCGTCGGCGCTGGACCGGCCGGGCTCGCCGCCGCCGGCGCGGCCGCCGAGGAGGACGCACGCGTGCTCCTCCTCGACGAGCAGGCGGCACCCGGAGGCCATCTTGCGTGGTCCCGTTCCGCGACGACGGACGCCTCCGGCGGCGCAGGAGCCCCCGCGGCCGCGCTGCGCGCGCGGCTCGTCGACGAAGCCCACGCGGCCGGCGTCGACGTGCAGGGGCGCTGCCGCGTGCTGGCGGTGTACCCCGGACGGACCCTGCTCGTCGCCCGCCCCGACGGCCTCGCGGTCGTGCGGGCCCGCTCCCTCGTGCTCGCGACCGGAACGTACGAAGACGCCCCGCTCTTTGCGGACTGGGACCGGCCCGGCGTCCTCCTTTCCCGAGGCGCCGCGAGGCTCCTCCACGAGCACCGGATCCGACCCGGCCTCCGCGCCGTGGTCCTCGGCTCGACCGCCGCCGGGCTTTCGCTTGCCCGCGACCTCGCGGAGGCCGGCGTCGAGGAGGCGCAGGTCTTCGAGCCCGGCACCGAGATCCGGGGACCCGCGCACCTTGCGGCGGCCGCCGAGGCGGGCGGCGTCCGCGTCCACCTTCGCACGAGCGTCGTCTCCGTCCGCGGGGACCGGGGCGTCCGTGCGGCGCGCCTCGGGCACACGGTCGGGATGCGCGTCCGCGAGCGGGGACGCTGGGTCCCGTGCGACCTCGTCGCGGTCGCGCTGGGGCTCCGGCCGCGTCCCGAGCTCTTCCAACAGATCGGTGCCGCCCTCGCGGCCGACCCCGAGGGCCGCCACGGCCCCGTCGTCTCCGCCTCGTTCGAGACCACGATCGAGGGGGTCTTTGCGGCAGGCGACGCGGTCCGGCCCGCGGACGAGGAGACCGCGATCCGCACCGGCCGGGCGGCCGGCGCCGCGGCGGGCCGCGTCGCCGCCGCGCCCCGCGTCGCGCGCGCGACGATGGAGGCGACCCCATGAGCCGGTGCCTCGCGTGCCGCTGCGAGGACATTTCGGAAGGCGAAATCCGGGACGCGATCCGTCGCGGGCTTTCCGACGTCGAGGAACTGAAGCGCTTCACGGCGTTCTCGACCGGCCCGTGCCAAGGCAAGCAGTGCGTGCGGATCGTGCAACAGATCCTCGCCGAGGAGACCGGCCGCCCGATCTCCGATTTCCCGATCCCGACCCAGCGGTCCCCCATCCTCCCCGTGACGCTCGGCGCCCTCGTCGGACGCCGAAACCCGCCGGAGGGAGGGCGCTGAAGCGCCGCCGCCTCGTCGTCGAGCCGCCGGCGCGCCTCAAGCCGCACTACGACGTCGTCATCGTGGGCGGCGGTGTCGTCGGCCTCGGCATCGCCTACGAGCTTGCAAAGCGCGGCATCACCGACGTGTGCGTCTTGGAGCAGAGCTACTTCCTCTCCGGGGGCTCCGGGCGGAACGGCGGCGGGATCCGGGCCCAGTGGTCGAACGCGCCGAACCTCGAGATCGCGATCCACGGCCTCCAACGGCACGAGACGCTCGCGGCCGAGCTCGGCTACAACGGCTGGTTCCGCCAGGGCGGGTACCTCCTCCTCTCGTACTCGGAGGCGCAGGTCGAGGTCCTGCGCGAGAACGCCTCGCTCCAGAACCGGCACGGCATCCGGACGCGGATCCTCGCCCCGGACGAAGCCGCGGGCGTCGTTCCGGGGCTCTCGACGGACGGCGTGGTCGGCGCCGCCTTCCACGAGCGCGACGGAGTGGTCTTCCCGTGGCCCCTCGTCTGGGGCTACCTCGACCGCGCGCAGGAGGCGGGCGTCCATGCGTTCGACCGCACGCGGGTCACGGCCATCGCGCGCCGCGGCGACCGCGTGACCGGGGTCTCGACCACACGGGGCGACGTCTCGTGCGGGGCGGTCGTGAACGCGGCCGGAGACTGGTCGGGACCCGTCGCGCGGCTCGCCGGGGTCTCCATCCCGAACGTGCCCGTCCGGCACGAGATCCTCGCGACCGAGCCCTTGAAGGCGTTCCTTTCGCCGATGGTCGTGAGCTTGAAGAGCGGCCTCTACTTCTCGCAGACGATGCGCGGAGAGATCGTCGGCGGCATCGGACACCCCGACGAGCCTGCCGGCATCAACACGGCGGCGAGCCTCGACTTCCTCACGCGGTTTGCGCGCGCCGCGACCGAGGTCCTTCCGTCGCTCGCGCGGGTCGCGGTGCTGCGTCAGTGGGCCGGCATGTACGACATGACGCCGGACGCGCGTCCGATCCTCGGACCCGTCGACGAAGTCCCCAACTTCTTCCAGGCGAACGGCTTCTCGGGCCACGGATTCATGCTCGCGCCGATCGCAAACGAGCTTCTCGCGCAGACGATCGCGGGAGAACCGACGACGCTTCCACTGGAACCGTTCTCCGCCTCACGCTTTGCCGGGGGGGAGCTTGAAACGGAGCGACTCGTCATCGGCTGATTCCCTCCTTCGGAACCTTTAACTCCAAAGACGACTCTCCCGCGCTGGGGTCAGTTTGAAGCGGCACGAGTCGCCGGTCCTCGATGAGGCAGACGTCCGGATCGTGGAGCTTTTGACGAACCTCGGCATGGACCACAAGCTCGCGAAGGTCGTGTCGTTCCTCGCGCAGGTCGAAGAGGGACGGAGCACCGACATCGAGCGCGGATGCCGCCTCCGGCAACCGGAAGTGAGCGTCGCGACGAAGCTTCTACGCGAGCGCGGATGGGTCACGACGTACGAGCGGAAGAAGGGCGGGAAAGGACGGCCCGTGCATTTCTACCGGCTCGAGATGCCGCTCCCGAAGATCGTCGACGTGATCGAGCGCGAGAAGCGGGCCGAGATCGACTCGGAGCTCGCGAAGATCGAGCGCTTGAAATCCCTCGTTTCGACGAACCACCACTAGGATCCGGGCCGCAGCCATTATATATTGGTGCGATGCTCCCGCGCCTCATGGGAAACATCCGGCCCACGTACATCAAGCGCGTGGCCCTCGAACTCCTCGCGAAACACCCTGAGATGTTCACGAAGGACTTCGACCACAACAAGAAGAAGGTGGGCGAGGTCACGGATGTCCGCGGCAAATCCATGCGGAACCGGATCGCGGGGTACGTGACGAGGCGACTTGCCTCGAAGCGGCCCGCCTAAGGTCTACTAGCGTATTGGTAGCTACTCAATCCTTATCATCCCGCGATGGATTATCGGACGCGTGGCCTCGCCCTCGCTCGTCGCCGCGATGCGGTCGCTCACGCGCGGCGGATTCGTCGCGATCTACGACGCGGACGGGCGCGAGGAGGAGACCGACCTCTTCGTCCTTGCGACGCACGCGACGTCGGAGAAGGTCCGGACCCTGCGGCGCGACGCCGGGGGGCTCGTGTTCCTCGCGGTCGATCCCGACGTCGGCGCGCGCTTCGGGCTCCCGTTCCTCCAGGACCTCTACGCCGAGGCCGCATCGCGCCATCCGGTGCTCTCGGAGCTCGTCGCCGACGACATCCCGTACGACGCAAAGTCGAGCTTCAGTCTCACGCTGAACGCCCGATCGACCTACACCGGGATCACGGACGAGGACCGCGCGCTCACAGCGCGGCGCTTCGCCGAGCTTTCGCACGAGACGCGGACGACGTCGCCCGCGCGGGCCCGCCGGAAGCTCGGACGCGAGTTCCGGGCGCCCGGCCACGTGCACCTTTGCGTCGCGGCGGACGGCCTCCTTTTGACGCGGCGCGGGCACACCGAGCTGGCGGTCGCGCTGGGGCGGATCTCGGATGCCCGCCCCGCGGTCCTTCTCGGGGCCGAGATGCTGGGGCCCGGCCGCGCGCTGCCGAAGTCCGCCGCGCGCGCGTTCTGCCGCCGGCACCGCATCCCCTTCATCGAAGGCGAGGCCCTCGTCGGGCAGTGGCAGAACTTTAAGCGGGATGAAGCGCTATCGCGCATGAAGTCATGAAGCGGGTGATGGCGGTCGGCGTGTTCGATCTCATCCACACGGGCCACCTTCACTACTTGCAGGAGGCGCGACGGCTCGGCGACGAACTCGTCGTCGTCGTCGCCTCCGACCGGAGCGTCGCGACGCGGAAGCACCACCCGCCGATCCTGCCCCAGGCGATGCGTGCGGAGCTCGTCGCCGCGCTGAAGCCGGTCGACCGCGTCGTCCTTGGCCGCGACGCCGACCACCTGAAGACCGCCGAGGAGGTCCGGCCCGACGTGATCGCGCTGGGGCACGACGACTACCACAACGAGGCGGAGCTCAAGGCCGAGCTCGCCCGCCGGGGCATGGACTGCGCCATCGTGCGGATCGCGCAGGTCGACCACGACCTCGGAGGCACCCGGAAGATCCTCCGCCGCATCTTCGACCTCGGGTTCTCCCAGAAGTTCCTGGACGAGTTCGAAGCGCGGCAGCGGCTGTCGGACGCGAAGAAATGAAGAGATGAGGAAATGCGGAAATGAGGAAATGAGGACATGAAGGAGATACGGATCGGGATCGCCGATACGACCTTCGCCCGGGTCGACATGGGAAGGTTCGCCGTCGAAGAGCTGCGGAAGGCCGTCCCCCGCGCGCGGCTTGTCCGCTACACGGTGCCCGGGGTGAAGGACCTGCCGCTCGCCTGCAAGCGCCTCATCGAGCGAGACGAGTGCGACATCGTGCTCGCGCTCGGGATGGCCGGCCCGGCGCCCGTCGACAAGACCTGCACGCACGAGGCCTCGCTCGGCCTACAGCGCGTCCAGCTCGACGCCGACACCCACGTCCTCGAGGTGTTCGTCCATATGGACGAGGTCGTGAAGGACGCCGACCTCTATCTTCTCGCCGAGAACCGGACCCGCGAGCACGCGCGAAACGCCGCGAAACTCCTCGCGGGCCCGAGCGCCCTCACGCGCGAGGCGGGCAAGGGGCGGCGGCAGGGCTTCGCGGACGAGGGGGCGATCCCCCCGCCGCGCGCGGGCACGAAGCTCGGACGATCCCGGCACGCGCGAGGGCTCTGATGGCGAAGCCTCCGAAGACGCACGCCGAGGGGCGTCCCCGGATCGGCATCGTCGTCGCCGACTTCAACGCGGAGGTCACCGCGCCGATGCTGAAGCGCGCGCTCGAAGCGGCCGCCGCGCGGAAGGTCCCCGTGACGAGGGTCGTGCACGTCCCCGGCTCCTTCGACGTCCCTCTTGCACTGAAACGGGTCCTTTCGAAAGGCGACGTCGATGCGGGCGTCGTCCTTGGCGCGATCATCCAGGGCGAGACCGGACATGACGAACTCATCGCCCGGGTCACCGCGGACTGGGTCGCACGTCTTTCCGTCGAGACCGGAAAGCCCGTGGCGCTGGGGATCACGGGCCCGCGCATGACGGACGCGCAGGCCACCGCGCGGATCCCCGTGGGCAAGCGCGCGGTCGAGGCCGCCATCCTCCAATGGAAGGCGCTCGAAGACCTGCGAAAGGCCTAAGACGGATGACGGACTCTCCGCACGCGATGACGCGTGGGCCCGCCGAACGCATGCGACGCGTCGCCGAATCCGGGACCGTCCGGATGGCCGAGCTCGAACGCGAGCTCCAGCGCCAAGGGAAGCAGACCGTGAGCTTCTCGATCGGCCAGCCCGACTTCCCGACGCCGGCGAACATCCGGGCCGCGGCCGCGACCGCCATCGAGAAGGGCCACACGGGGTACACTTCGAGCTGGGGGATCCCCGAACTCCGTTCCGCGATCGCGAAGAAGAGCGAACGCGAGAACAAGATCCCGGCAAAGCCCGAGGACGTGATCGTCTCGCCGGCAAAGCAGGCGCTCTTCTCGGTCTTCCTTTCGTACCTTTCGAAGGGCGACCGCGTGGTCCTTCCGGACCCCGCGTGGGCCTACGAGCCGATGGTGCAGCTCTCCGGCGCCGACGTCGATTTCGCCGCGACGCGCGAGCCCGACGGGTTCGCGCTCGACGAGGAGGCGCTGAAGGAAGCGATCGGGCCGAAGACGCGGATGGTGCTCGTGAACAGCCCGTCGAACCCGACGGGCGCCGTGTTCACCGACGCGAACGTGAAGGCCGTCGCGGACCTTGCGAAGGACCACGACCTCTGGGTCGTCTCGGACGAGATCTACGAGAAGATCGTCTACACCGGAAGGGCCCCGCTCTCGATCGCCTCGCTCCCGGGGATGTGGGAGCGAACGTTCACCGTGAACGGGCTCTCGAAGGCCTACTCGATGACCGGCTGGCGGATGGGCTGGATCGTCGCCCCGAAGAACCTCCTTCTCGAGGTGTACAAGATCCAGCAGCACAGCCTCACCTGCGCCGTCTCGTTTGCCCAGCACGCCGCGGTCGAGGCGCTCACCGGCCCGCAGGATTCGGTCGAGGCGATGCGGCGCGAATTTGAGGCCCGCCGAGATCTGATCGTCCAAGGATTGCGAAGCATCGAAGGCTTCGCCTTGGAAAAGGCCCCTGAAGGGGCCTTCTACGTGTTCCCGCGGTACGGGTTCGAGATGGACTCGGACAAGTTCGCCGAGCACCTCCTTCGGGAAGCGTTGGTGGCGGTCACGCCGGGCGACGTGTTCGGGCCGCACGGCGGCAAGCACGTCCGGATCTCGTACGCCGCGAGCCGCGAGCAGATCCAGGAAGGGCTGCGACGGATACGGGAGTGCGTGAGTAGACTCTAGACCTCGAAAGTCGTGTTGGTTGGGCCCGGCCTTCCAGCGGCGCTCATCGTCTTCCTTGACTTCGCGGTGGGGCCCCAGGCAAACCTTGCGGGCTGGCACGACCTTGTGCGTGTAACATGCGGATTCTGGGCGTGGATGGCCTACAGATCACGGGGCGCCCGTAGCTCTCCTAACTCTGCGCCGAATGATCGCGCTCGCGGCCTCCGTGGGATGAAATGAAGCCCCGTTATGCGCCGGCCCGTTCCTGTGGGTGACGGGATTGGCGGGTCTGGGCGCCCGGTCTAGCCCCTGGGCCACGTGAGCCCGTCTTGGGGATTGGGCGCCCAGCGACTCTTCACTCTGTGCCTTGAGCACGTATAGAGGGCTGTCAGGAAGCCAGACCCGCCAGACCACCGGCAGAGGTGATCGGATGCATGTAGGACTGGACGCACACAAGAAGCAGTCGGTCGGCTTCGTGGTGTTTCCGGACGGCAAGCGTGAAGGACCGTTCCGGTTTGGCACCACGAAGGAAAACCTCGCCATCATGGCGAAGAGATGGACGTGTGGCCGTGTGCTCGTGGAGGCGAGCACGACGGGAAAAGGCGTCGTGAGGTTCCTGCGGGGACTCGGCGTCGAGGCCGTGTTGGTCCATCCAGACGCGCTCATGATGACGTTGCGCAAGAAGAAGACGGACGAGGAGGATGCCCAGCACATCGCGCTCGTGGGCCAGATCGGAGCGGCGCATGAGGCGTACGTGCCGACGGAGTACGAGGAGACGCTTCGTACCCTTGGGCGGCGTCGACGCGACATGACGCTGCGGTTGACGGAGCTCCAGGTGAAGGCGAAGGCGGCGCTTCAACGGAACCTGGTTGAGGCGCCTGCCGGGAGGCTCACGAGCGAGCCGTGCCGGCGAAGATGGGAACGGCTCGAAGAGATTCCCGCGGCAGAGAAGGTCGCGTTGGGCGGGATCCTTCGAGAAATCGCGTTCTTGGTCGGCGAGGTCGAGGCGATCAAGCTCGAGATCCTGAAGGCGACGGACGGTGATGAGCGAATCCGACGCCTGCTTTCGATCCCCGGTGTGGACGTGATGAACGCGGCCATGTTCTTGGGCGAGTTCGGCGAGATGACGCGGTTCCCGACGCCGAAGCACGCGGCGAGCTATGCCGGTCTCACGCCGGCCCGGTGGCAGAGCGCCGAGACCGTGATTCCGGGAAGGATCACGAAGCGTGGCAGTCCGCACCTGCGGCACGCTCTGTTGGAGGCGGCCCACCAGGCGACACGATACCCGGGTCCCGTACAAGCCACGTATCGCCGGCTGCGGGGTCGGATCGGGACGAACAAGACGCTCGTGGCTTGCGCCCGCAAGCTTTCACACGTCGTTTGGGCGATGCTCACGAAGGGCGTCGACTACGCGACGGCGAACGAGGACCTGACGGACTTGAAGCGATGGCGACACCGGACGATCTCCGGCCTGATTGCCGCTGGCGACATCACGAACGCCCGTGGTCTCCTAAACCATCACGACCCCCGGAAAGCACGGGCCCGCTGGAGGGCCGGATGACGGAGGATTCATAGAGGGG
>JBQTJL010000380.1:0-4593 GCA_052387135.1 Methanobacteriota archaeon
GGAAGCGCGGCATCCGCGTCCCATGGGTTTCGTGCTCCACGCGGTCGGCGCCGCTTCGCTCGTCCTCTTTGCGGCGGGCCTCGCGGTCTCGGTGCTGGGGCTCTTCGGAAGGGCCCCCGAGCTCCCCGTTCCCGCATCGACCCGGATCGCGGTCGCGTTCGTGGGCACGCTCGCAAGCTTCGTCGCGATCGCCTACGTCCTGTTCCTCTTCCGGAGCAAATAAGCCCCGGGGGGCGGATTCGGGTCCGTGAAGCGCGTCAAGATCGTCGCGACCCTCGGCCCCGCCTCCTCCGACCCGGCGACGATCCTCGCGATGGTGCGGGAGGGGATGGACGCGGCGCGGATCAACATGGCGCACGGTGACCACCGGTATGCGAAGGACTTGGTCGCGAAGGTCCGCGAGGCGGCCGAGCGGAGCGGGCGGCCGGTCGCGGTCGTGCAGGACCTCGCCGGCCCGAAGATCCGCGTCGGCTCGCTTCCGGGCGGCGCGGTCGAGGTCGCGACCGGGACCGAGGTCGTGCTCGCCGCGGGGCATGAGACGCCGCCGAAGGAGGGCGTCGTGCCGGTACAGTACGCGGGGCTCGCGAAGGACGCGGCGTCCGGGACGCGCATCCTCCTCGACGACGGCTTCCTCGAGTTCTCGGTCCTTTCCGTCGCGGGCTCGGAGCTTCGCTGCCGCGTCGTGCGGGGCGGCAGACTCCGGAGCCACAAGGGCCTGAACCTTCCCGGCCGCAAGGTCTCGGCCGAGTCGTTCACGAGGAAGGACCGCGCGGATCTGAAGCTCGGGATCGACCTCGGGGTGGATTTCGTGGCGCAGAGCTTCGTCCGGTCCGGCGAGGAAGTCTCGCAGGTGAAGTCGCAGATCTTCCACGAAGGCGTGACGACGCCGATCATCGCGAAGATCGAGCGGCCCGAGGCGCTCGCGGACTTGGACGGGATCTGCCGCGTCGCTGACGCCCTGAGGGTCGCGCGGGGCGACCTCGGCGTGGAGCTTGCCCCGGAGGAGGTGCCGGTCGCGCAAAAGACGATCATCCGGCACGGGACCGAGCGGGGCCTTCCGGTGATCACGGCGACCCAGATGCTCGAAAGCATGGTCGAGCACCCGCGCCCGACGCGGGCCGAGGCCTCCGACGTCGCGAACGCGGTCCTCGACGGGACCGCCGCCGTGATGCTGTCCGAGGAGACCGCGCTCGGGGCCCACGCCGTCGAGGCGGTCGCGACGATGCGGCGGATCGTCGCCCGCGTCGAGCGCGCCCGGTTCGAGGAAGGGAGCTTCCGGTCGCGGCGCCGCGCGCTCACGGAGCGGACCGCGGGCGACGCGATCGCGCACGCGACGGTCCAGACCGCCGCCGACCTCGGGGCCCGCGCGATCCTCACGTTCACGAACTCGGGCGCGACGGCCCGGCTCGTCTCGAAGTACCGCCCCGGAGAGCCGATCCTCGCGCTCACGCCGAACCGGGCGACGCTCCGGCAGATGGCGCTCCTTTGGGGCGTGGTGCCGCTCCTTGTCCCGGCCGCGACCGACGAGTCGGACCTCCTTTCGATCGCGGACAAGGCCGCGAAGGAATCCGGCCTCGCCGCGGCGGGCGACCTCGTGGTCCTTACGAGCGGGCAGCTCGGCGTCGCGGGGACGACGAGCACGCTCCGAGTCCACACGGTGCGATAGTTTTATCATCCTGGCGTGAGGTCGTCCCGACCCGGGAACATGGTGCCGCTTGTTGCGCAGATCGGGGTGACCGAGATCGTGCTCATCGCGCTCATCGTCGTCCTCCTCTTCGGGGCGACGAAGATCCCCGAGCTCGCCCGTAGCCTCGGGCGCGCGAAGGCCGAGTTCCGCCGCGGCAGCGCCGAAGGCGGCGAGTCCGAGGACGACCGCGTCCGGTCCGCCGCGGCCGCGCTCGGCATCCCCACGGAGGGCCGCTCCTTGGAAGAGCTCCGCCGTGAGATAGCCCGAAAAGTCGCTAAATAAGGAACAGATTTCAACCGAATGTTCTATAGGTTCCGTGTCCCTTCTGGAAAACGGGGCAGAGGGGCATGAGCAGCCTCATCGTCCGTTGCAAGCAGTGCCGGCGGAACATCCGCACCGGCATCGCGACCGGCTTCATCGGCCGCCCCGTGCTCGGCGACCACGTCTATCGGTGCCCGGCATGCGGCACGACCGCGCATTACCACGCGGCGGACTACGTCGAGTCGCCAGCGTAAGGATAAGCCGCGAGGCGCCGTTTGGAGCTCGTGTTGGTCGAGCGCATCAGCGTCGGCGCGCTTGAGGCGAACTGTTACCTCGTCGCCGAGGGCCCGGGCCGGCCCGCCTTCGTCGTCGACCCGGGCGGCGAGCCGGAGCGCATCCTTTCGGCGGTCCGCGCCCTCTCGCTTTCGGTCGAGGCGGTGCTCCTCACGCACGCCCATTTCGACCACATCGGCGCCGCGGCCGCGGTCGCCCGCGCGACGAAGGCCCCGATCCGGATGCACGAAGGCGAATGGGAGATCCTTGCGCAAGCCCCGGTCGCGACGCGGATCTTCGGGATGCCGGCGGTCGAGCAGTTCTCGCCGGGTCCGCTCCTTGCCGAGGGCGAGCGGCTCCGGGCGGGCGCGCTGGAGCTCGAGGTCCTCCACACGCCGGGGCACACGCCGGGATCGCTGTGTTTTCTCTGCGCGGACCGGACCGGAATGGCGAAGGGAATGGCGACGGGAACGGGCGCGACCGGGACGCTGCTTTCGGGCGACACCCTGTTTTCGGGGTCGATCGGGCGCACGGACCTTCCCGGAGGCGACACGCCGACGATCGGGCGCTCGCTCGGGCGTCTGAAGCGGCTCCCGGAGGACCTCTCGGTCTGCCCCGGCCACGGTCCCGCGACCACGATCGGGACCGAGCTCGTCGTGAACCCGTTCCTTCAGGAGTAAGTACAAAATACTTATAAAGTAAGTATTAGAACTTCGCGCCCGCGGTGACGACGGCCCGGAGCTTCGAGGGGGCGCCGCTCGCGGTCCGGCGGTCCCGCACGGCTCCGAGCCGCAAGATCATGAGCCGCACGGCCTTCTGGGCGAGCCAGAGGCAGGCGGCAAAGAAGAGGGCGTCCGCCACGAAGGAAAAGACGGGCGGATTCGGATCGAGGTGGCCCCGGTTCGACATCGCGAGGGTCCAGACGAGGGCCGTCGTCCCCAGCGAATAAAGCCGAGTCGAGATCCGAGGCAACATGGGCAGATAGTCTTCCGACGATGGTGGGTATTCCATCTTGCGCTGTGGGCCCTTTTCGGACAGGTCAAACTGGCCGGAACGGTTCGAGGGCACGGCCGAAACGGGAGCGGGGAAAGGGGAGAGGGGAACCGAGCGAGAAACCGATTCCCTCCGTTCTCCTTTCTCGTCTCCCCTTTCCGGCCGACGGCCGAATCGGCCGAAGCCTCCCCCATAAGTCGCATGTTCGTAAGAGGGACTCCTAGAGGGGTGACTTCGAATTGCGCACCGTGGTCCCGGGAGCCGCGCTCTCCGTCCTCCTTGCGATCGCGCTCTCGGCGACGCCGGCCAGCGCGGACCTTTCGGACGCGAACGCGCTCGTCCCTAGGGGCCCGATCCGGATCCTCGCGGCGGCCGACTTCACCGCCGCAAACGGCGTCCGCTCCGGGAACGGGACCGCGGCCGACCCGTTCGTGATCTCGGACTGGTCGATCGTAGCCTCGACGGCCTCCGGCATCGTCCTTACCGGCACTTCCGCCCACGTCGTCGTCCGCAACGTCGCGGTCCAAGGCGGCGGGGGATCCTTCGACGGGATCGCGCTCTCGTCCGCCGCGAACGTCACGGTCGAGAACGCGCGCTCCGTGAACCAGCGGTACGGCATCCTCGTCGCGGGCGGCGCGAACGTCACGGTCCGGAACAACACCGTGACCGGCTCCGCGGTCGGGATCCGGCTCGCCTCCGCGGTCGGGGCGGCGACGGTGGTCGACAACCTCGTCGCAAACAACGGGATCGACGTCGAGTTTTCGGCCTCGCGGGGGAACACCCTCCTCCGGAACGACCTTGCGATCGTCCCCGGCGCGACCGGCCTCTCGTTCGACACGGAGGCCTCGTGGGAGAACCGCATCGACGCGACGAACACGGTGAACCGCGTCCCGGTCCGCTGGCACGTCGGCGAGACCGGCGTCCGGATCGACGGCTCCGCGGGAGGCGGCCTCCTCGACGTGTCGCGGATCACGAACGTCGCCCACGTCGTCCTCCACAACGTCACCGACGCGGTCGTCGCGAACCTAACCGTGGCCGGCGCCGAGACCGGCGTCCTCGTCTCCGGCTCGTCCGGCGTCCGGCTCGAGAACCTCACCGTCCGCGATTCGACCTTCGACGCGGTCCGCGTCGCGGGCGGCGCGAACGTGACCTTGGCGTCGGTCGCGACGTCGAAGTCGGGCGTCGGCGTGCGCAGCGTCGCGACGACAGACCTTCGCGTCGAAGGCGGCGCGCACACGCTCGCCTCCCGCGGCGTGCGGCTCGAGGGCGCGACCCGGGCCACGGTCCGGAACGCGACGTTCGACGCGAACGCGGTCCACGTCTACGTGCAGGCCGGATCCGGGACCGTCCTCTCCGGGATCCGAGGCGCAAACTCGACC
>JBQTJL010000381.1:0-6785 GCA_052387135.1 Methanobacteriota archaeon
GTCGGCTCCGCGGAACGCACGCTGGATGTCCAACTGCTGTTTCTCGAGACGGCGTGGGACGATGGTCCGTCCCCCCTCGTCGCGGCGCTCGGCGCGGCCGCTTCCCGAGGGGTGGCGGTGCGGGTCCTCCGCGACCCGGCGGACCCGCGGAACCTTGACGCGGAGGCCGCCCTCGAGTCCGAAGGGGCCCAAGTGACGCTCGCGCGTCCGGACCGCACCACGCGGGTCCACAACAAGGCGTTCGTCGCGGACGAGCGCCGCGCGCTCGTCGGCAGCATCAACGGCGGGGAGGCGGCGCTCACGTCGAACCGCGAGGCGGGTCTCTGGATCGAGGACGCGGCCGTCGCGGGCCTCCTGTCCGAGTGGTTCGACGGGGACTGTCTCGATGACGAGGCGCCGGGCCACGGTCGCGCGGGGGGCGCGGCCGCGATCGTCGGCGGGCTTGCCGCGGGACTGTGGGTCCGACGACGCACCGTACGGTAAGCTCCGCGCGCCACGAGGGAGGGCCCTTAAAGGCATCGGGATAGGTTGAAGACCTCGACGCGACCGAACGATTCGTCGGGACCCCGCTTGGCGATCCGCAGAATCCCCCCTCCCCGCGACGACAGCCCACACTCCATGCGCCGCCTTCGCCGACGGACCGTCGCGCTCGCGGCCGCCCTCCTTGTGGCCGGGTCGGTGGTCGCGGCCGTCACGATCACGTATTTCACGAACTCGACCGTGACGCCGACGCTCAAAGCGCCGCCGGTGGTCTGGGCCGCCGGGGCGGATTCCGCCGGGAACAACTACGTGTCGTCGTTCACGCTCTCCTCGAACGCGACCTACTTCACGATCACGCTGCGGCCGATCCCCGAGGTGCAGGTCGTCTGGGGGAACCTCACGACGCTCACGAACACGGACAGCGCCGCCCACACGGTCACCGTCACCGGCACGTCCCTCTCGTCGAACGCGAAGGTGCTCACGGCCTCGGTCGAGTTCTACACGTTCGGAAACGCGCTCGTTGCGACGCTGAACTTGAAGGACGCGAGCCCGTCGGCCTCGCTCGGTTCCGTGTCCGCGTCGACCGGCTATTACACGAAATGGACCGTGCGCCTCGACACGGCGACCGCGCAGGGGGACCTCCCCGCGACCGTGACGCTCGGGCTCACCGTCGGCGCGTGACTGGGATCCCCCTCATGCGAGGCCTCGCCCCGCTCCTTGCGGCGGCGCTCGTCGCCGCGCCCACGCTCGCCGCGCCGAGCCTCGACTATCCTACGGGCTCGTCCGTCGGGTTCGGCCTGTTCGCCGACGCCGCGATTCCGACCGCGTTTTCGGCGGCCGCCGGCGCAACGGTGCTGGGCGCGAACCGCACGTCGTTTGCGACGACGCTCGTCACGACCGCGGTCCCCGCGACGACGACGGTCGCCTTCGTGGTCGGCCAGACCGGCACGCCGTACGACCTCCGCTTCAAGGCGGCCACCGCCGCGTTCTCCTGCGGGGCCGGGAACTGGAGCGTCGACGTCGCGTTGAACGGCACGCTCGAGGTGCGCGTTTCGGGCCGGACCGTGCTGCAGGCTTCCGGGCCTGTCGTCACGAACGCGGGCTCCGGAAACGTGTCCGTCGCCGTCACGCATTCGACCGACCTCGGCGTGGTGGGAAAGGTCACGCTGTCGTTCGCGATGCGCTCCGAGCCCGTAGGAGGGGGGTTCCCGACCGCGGAGTACTACAACCTGTCGGTCGTCGCGGATACGGGCCTGCCATGCGTGTGAACGCGGGCCGGTGATGGGTGAAAGGTGATGCGGCGATTCGGTGAGTGGGGACCGGCGGTAACAGGTGATAGGGGATGCAACGGATGACCGCCGCATCACCCATCACTCGTCACCGATGAGCATCATTCCACGCGGAGCACGACCTTTCCGACGGTCCCCCGCTCCTCGAGGATGCGGTGCGCCTCTTTGACCTTGGAAAGCGGAAGGACGCGGTCGACGGCCGGTTCGAGCGCGCCCGTAAAGAGGAGGCCGAACACGGTCGCCGCCTCGCGTCGGTTCGCCATCGTGCTCCCGTGGATCTCGATCTGGCGGCCCCAGACGTAGCGCGCGTCCATCGTGACCTCGGGCCCGGAGGTGTTGCCGCAGGTGACGAGGCGGCCGCCCTTTGCGAGCGCGCGGACCGAGGCGGGCCACGTGTCCTTGCCGACCGTGTCGACGACGACGTCGACCCCCCGTCGTCCCGTCCGCTCCCAGACGGCCTTCCCCCAGTCTTCCTTCCGGTGGTTCACGACGTCGTCCGCCCCCATGCGGCGCGCATGCTCGAGCTTCTCCTCCGAGGACGCCGTCGCGACGACGCGCGCTCCGAGGTGCCGCGCGATCTGGATCGCGGCCGTCGCGACGCCGCCGCCCGCCCCGAGGACGAGGACGGTCTCGCCCCGCGCGACGCGCGCCTTCGTCGCGAGCATCCGCCACGCCGTAAGGAACGTGATCGGGGCCGCGGCCGCCTTCGAGAGGTCGTACCCGGGAGGGATCCGGTGGAGGTTCCGCGCCGGGACGCGGACGAACTCCGCGTTGCCGCCCCAGAGGTGCTCCCCAAGGATGCCGAACCGGTCGCACATCGATTCTTCGCCCCCCTTGCAGTAGGCGCACGCGCCGCAGGAGACCGACGGGTCGAGGACGACGCGGTCGCCGACCTTGACCCCATCGGCGCCGGGGGGCACGGACGCGACGTTGCCGGCGACGTCGCTGCCGAGGACGTGCGGGAGGGGAAGTTTCAGCGCGGGGATCCCGCGCCGGACGAAGAGGTCGAGATGGTTCACGGCGCAAAAGCGGACCCGGACGACGGCGTCGCCCGGTCCCGGCCGCGGCGTCGCCGCCTCCCCCTCCGTGAGGACATCGCGCTCACCCCATCGGGGGACGAGGACCGCCCGCATCGTGGGGGGGACGTTCACGGACCTCCCGGAACACCGGGGTCGGCCTTAAAATGCGAGGGTCCCGCGCGGGGCTCAGGGCGCCGCGGGAGCGCGTTCCCGCGCGGGCGCGGTCTCGCCCTGCTCCTTCGGTCGCGCCGAAGTGGTCGGAACCTCGATCGTGAACGTGGCGCCACGGCCGGGGCCCGGACTCTCGCAGGCCACGGTGCCGCCGTGCTCCTCGATGAGACCCTTCGTGATGAAGAGGCCGAGACCGGTCCCGGGCACGCGGTTGCCGACCTCTTCGTGGACACGCGCAAACGGCGCGAAGAGCCGGCCGACCTGGTCCTCCGTGAGCCCGATCCCCGTGTCCCGCACGCGGATGCGGACGGCGCCGGCCAGGCGCTCGACCGAGATCGACACGCGGCCCCCCTTCGGGGTGAACTTCGCCGCGTTCGAGAGGAGGTTCACGATCGCCTGCTGCATGCGGCCGGGGTCGGCGTGGACCCACGCCTCGGGAACGGGGTCCTGCTCCAGCGCGAGCCCCGCCTCGACGATCGCGGACTCGAACGAGGTCACGGCGGAGGCGACCAAGGGGCCGAGCTCGACCGGCTCCTTCCGGAGACGGAGCCCGCGGGCTTGGAGGCGCGCCACGTCGAGGACGTCGGAGACGAGGCGTCCCAGTCGCTCGACGTTGCGGTCGAGCACGTCGACCGCCTTCCGCTGCTCCGGCGAAAGCGACCCGAGGGCGCCGGCGCGAAGCAGATGGAGCTGGATCATGAGCGGGGTCATCGGGGTGTTGAGTTCGTGCGCGACCGCGTTGAAGAGCTGCGACTTGAAGCGGTCGAGGTCTTGGAGCCGTTCGAGCTCGACGCGCTGCCGGAACGAGGCGCGCTCCTCCTCTTCGGCCTTCTTCCGGTCCGTGACGTCCTGGCAGATGCCGAACGCGCGGACGACGCCGCCGGACGTGGCGCGGACGACGCCGCCGCGCGTCGAGAGGATCCGGAGGGAACCGTCCGGGCGGCGGATCCGCTGCTCGAAGGCGAAGGGCGCGCCCGTGTCGATCGCGCGCTGGAGCGCCGCCGAGACCGCGTCGCGGTCGCCGGGCTCGACCCGGGCGAGGAAGTCGCCGAGCGTCGGCGAGAACGACTTCGGACGCTCGCCGAAGATCCGGAAGAGCTCGTCGGTCCACGAGAGCGCGTCCGTCTCGACGTCCCACTCGAAGCCCCCGACGTGCGCCATCTCCTCGGCGTCCGCGAGCTGCCGTTCGCGGCGCGCGAGGGCGGCCTGCGCCGCCGCCCGTTCGTTGCGCTCGCGCGCGACCTCGAGCGCGCGCTCGACCGCCGCGGGAAGGAGCGACAAGCGGTCTTTCGGGATGTAGTCGTAGGCGCCGGCGCGCATCGCGGCGACCGCGGCCTCCTCCCCGATCTTGCCGGAGACGATGAGGACGGGGACGTGGATCGACCGCGCGTGCAGCATCGCAAGGACGTCCCAGGACCGAAGGTCGGGGAGCGAATGGTCCGTGATCACGAGGTCGAAGGTCGGCCGTCGGAGCTCGCCCACGAGCCCGTCCCGGTTCTTCGCGCGGCTCGCCTCGACCGCGAAGCCGGCGGACTCCAGCGCGCGCACGAGCAAGGCCGCGTCGTCCTCGGAATCCTCGACGAGGAGGAGCGCCAGGCGGCGCCCCGTCATCGGGTGCGGCCTCCGGGAGGCGGCGGCTCGTTCAAGACGAGCCAGTACATGCCGAGCTGCCGGACGGCCTCGACGAACTGCGCGAAGTCGACCGGCTTCTGGATGTAGGAGTTCGCGCCGAGGTCGTACGACTGGACGACGTCCTTCTCCTCCTTGGACGACGTAAGGACGACGACGGGCAGCCTGCGGGTGCGTTCGTTCTCCCGGATCCTTCGCAGCACCTCCAGACCGTGGACCTTCGGAAGCTTCAAGTCGAGGAGCACGAGCTGGCACCCTTCGCCGTCGGGCGTCGCAAAGAGGACGTCGAGCGCGGCGGCGCCGTCGCGGGCGACCCGGATCTCGTTTGCGAGGTGGTATTTTTCGAACGCACGGAGCGCCAGGTCGAGGTCGTCCGGATTGTCCTCGACGAGCAGGATTCGTTTCGTCTTCACGGTCATGGTGTCGCCTCGGGGAGCGTGAAATGGAACGTGGCGCCCTTCCCCACGGCGCCGTCGGCCCACGCGCGGCCGCCGTGCCGACGCACGATGCGGAGCACGGTCGAAAGGCCCACGCCCGTGCCGGGGAACTCCTCCGCGGAGTGGAGCCGCGAGAACGGGACGAACAGGCGGTCCGCGAACTCGGGGTCGAACCCGGCGCCGTCGTCGCGGACGAAGAAGACGCGCTCGCCGCCGATCGACTTTGCTCCGACCTCGATCGTCGCGGTCGGGTTCTTCGATGTGAACTTCCAGGCGTTCTCGAGGAGGTTCCGAAGGAGGATCATGAGGAGCGCCCGGTCCGCGTCGACGCGGATGCCCGGCGCGACGGCGAGGCGGACGGCGCGGCGGGGCGCGCCGGCGGCGAGCTCGGCCCCGATCTCGGTCGCGAGCCCGGAAAGGTCGACCGGACCGCGGCGCATCGCGGCGCGGCCCACGCGCGAGAGTTCGAGGAGCTCGTCGATGAGGAGGCCCATCCGCTGGATCGCGGCACGGATGCGGTCGAGATGCCTTCGCGCCCGTTCGTCGAGGGACCCCGCCGCGTCCTCGAGGAGGGCCTGGCCGAAGCCGTCGACCGCGCGAAGCGGCGCGCGAAGGTCGTGCGAGACGGCGTAGGCGAAGGCCTCGAGCTCCCGGTTCGCCTCGGCAAGCTCGCGCGTCCGTTCGGCGACGCGCCGCTCGAGCGACGAGGCGAGCGACCGGATCTCCGCTTCGGCCTTCTTGCGGTCCGTGATGTCGCGGAGGATCGCCGTGAAGAAGCGTCCACCGCCCAGGGTCCACGTCGCAAGCGAGAGTTCGAACGGAAACTCGGTGCCGTCGTTCCGGACTCCGGAAAGCTCGACGGTCTTCCCGATCACGTGCGCCTCGCCGGTCGAAAGGAAGCGGGAAAGGCCCGCCGTGTGGGCCGCGTGGAACCGCGCGGGCATGAGCACGGTGAGCGGGCTTCCGACGACGTCGGCACCGGGACGCCCGAACATGCGCTCGGCCCCCGCGTTGAAGAATGTGATCCGGCCCGCCGCGTCCGCCGACACGATCGCGTCGTTCGCGCTTTCGGCGAGCGAGCGGAACCGTTCCTCGCTCGCCCGGACCTGCTCCTCCGCCTTCTTCCGTTCCGTGACGTCCGTGAGGCTTCCCACGATCGCGACGGTGCGGCCTTCGCGCACGATCGGCGTCTCGTTCACCTCGACCCAGATCGTGCGGCCGGCGCGCCCGGCGAGCTCGAGCTCGTACGGGGGTTGGGGCTGCCCCGTCGCGATCGCGCGCTCGGTCGCTTCGAGGCCGGCCCGGTTCATCGGGTGGTCGGTCGCGAACTCGGTCCAGCGGACGAGGGCTTCCTCCGGTCCACAATCGAAGAACCGGCGCGTCTGCGGCGAGACGTACGTAAGGACGTGGTCCGGCGTGTGGGCGTAGAAGAGGTTCGTCGCGTGCTCCACGATGTCGCGGAGGCGCCCTTCGGAGGCCGCAAGGTGCGAAAGGTCGCTACCGCGGATCCCGGCGAACATGGCTTGGAGCGCGGCGACCATGAGGAGGAGCACGAGCGGAGGCGCCACGACGGCCCATGCGACCGTGGCGTCGACGAGCGGGATCGCCGCGACGGCGAGGACGGCGACGACGCCGGTCGCGACGGTCGTCCGGGTCCCGGCGAGCATGCTCGAAAGCACGAGCGGGATCGCGAGGAAGGCGAGATTTCCCCATGACCCGGTGGAACGTCCCTGTCCCAGCGCGGAGGAGAACGCGAAGAC
>JBQTJL010000382.1:0-9051 GCA_052387135.1 Methanobacteriota archaeon
GGTTGGCTTGGGGCTTTCCGGTCCCGGGCTCGCGCGCGCGGGCACCGGGCTGGCCGCTCGTTCCCTGTCGGAAGTCTTTGAGCCAGTCGAGTGCGATTGTCCACGCCCCTATGGCGTTGGTCTCGGCCCCGCCGACCTGGAGCGAAGCTCCGGCAAGCCATGGCACGTCGACGGCAACGCGTCCGGGCGACGCGAGGACGTCGCGCCCGAAGAGGGTCGTGAGGGCATCGCGCGTTGCGCTTGCAGGAAGCCACGACCCCATGTCCTCGAGAACGGTGAAGCCGCCCAGGCCACGCCGTGTCCGGCTACCGTAGCCGCCGAAGAGGAGCCACGCACGAACGGCGTTCCTAACCGCGGCTTCAGAATCCTCGGGTGCGGCGAGCGTGAGCGTGAAGGACGTGCCCGGTTTGCGGCGGGGCGCTGGGCGCTTCGTGATCTGCCTCGTCTCAGCGCGTGCCGGCCACAAGGCGTACGCACCTGGCGTTTGCTGCAAGTGGATGTCACTGTCATCGATGCCGCCGGCCTGATTCACGTCAATCCGGATTTCCACGGCGGAGCGTCCTCCTTCGTCCGTCGCAGCGCGCCCCCAGAGCGCGCTCTCGGCGGCGTACAGGTCAGCGGGCCTGTGGAACTGGTGGCCGTGCAATGCGCGCCACCAGAACCGCAGGTGGCCTCGCACGGTTGCCGGCCGGATGACGTCTACGTCGTCGATGGAACGCGTCTGACTGCCCCCTCCGAGGATGGGCGTAACGACTTCCACTTGAACCGATACCTCGGACAGGGACGGCCCTCCGCGATGGCTCGTGCGCCGCGGCGTTGGAAGGTGATCGTATGTGGGTGCAACGAAGGAATCGGCGTCCGGATTGCTCATGTCCTCGCCTCCGTATTGGGCGCCGCCAGCAACTCGCCGCTCCCGTGGCCCACGCTCGCCCACGGACAGGGCCTGGCCTCCTGGGCCGGCGAGTTATGCGCGCGCATTCTGTGCGGCATATCGCTCATTTCGCCTTCACCCACCCTCCCTTCTCGTTGAGCGGCTCCGTCGGGTACCCGCAAACGCCCGTCCTGGGCGAGTTCACGATCTCAGACATCATGTCCTCGCCGCACTCGTGCTCGCGCGCGCAGCCGGCGCAGGTGAGCGCCTCGGGGGCCTCGCACCCGACGGTGCATACCCGCGTGGCCGGCTTTCCGCACGACCCGCATGTGAGCGGGGGCGGCGGGTTGCGGGCCAAGAGCTGCACGCGAGCGCGCCCCTTGATGGCCACGTGGGCCCGGCCGAGGGCGCGGAGCCTCAGGTGCGTCGTGGACCCGAAGTCGTACTCGTAATCGAGGGTCTTGCGCGGCTTGAGGACGTCCCGGAGCGGATAGCCCCCCATCGCCTCCGCCGGGGGCCCGAACTCGTCGTCCGGGTACGCCTCGAAGCGCACGGAGCCCGCCTCGAAGGCGCTCATGTGGCCGCAGCACGGCTCCAGCCACGTCTTGCGGAGGAGGGCGTCGAGGTCGAACAGCGTAGCGTCGGCCTTGGCCAAGACGTGGAGCCAGTACGTCGCCCCCGTGGCCCAGTTGTCGCTCTCCACCTCGACGTGGAAGGCGTCCGCGGGGGCCCGCTTCGCGTAGGCGGTGTAGCTGGCGACGCACTCGGCGAGGTGCGGGCCCAGCGAGCGGCGGTCATGCACGGTGTCGCAGAGGGTGCAGCGGGTGGATGGGTAGGTGGTCCGCGTCATCGTGGCACCTCCACGCCCGCCTTGCGAAGCTCGTCCCAGAACGCAGGGAGCCCCCGGTGGCGCTCGCGCAAGTCGGCCATGACCCCTTGCCTCCGGGCGCGCGCCAGTTTGTCGTCAACCGCGCACGCCGCCTTCACGAGGGGCGCGGCCTGCGCGTAGTACGTGCGCGTCTTGCGCGCGATGAGGTCCTCCGCCAACTCCAGGTAGAGGTCGCGGGCCGCCTCTGGATCCTGCTTCTGCGCTGCTTGGGCCACGCGACGCTTGAGCTGGTCGTGCCCCCAGTCCCGCGGATACGGCTTGCGGAGGCCCGTGAGGCATGCCAGGGCTTCCGCAACCCGCTTCTCCGCCAGGTGGACTTCCGTGAGGAGCGCGCCGTGCTCCGGTTTTTGGAGAAGCGTCAGGACATCTCGTTCGTCCTGCGGCCACGACTTGGCCTTCCGCGCGATTTTCCGCAGGGACGCGTACGTCTCCATGCTGGGCCGCTCGCGCAACCGCTCCCAGGCCAGCTGCCTCGCGCCGGGGATGTCCTCGTCCGCCTCGGCTCGCGCCTGAAGCCACTTCCTGAAATCGCTGCGGAACCTGCCCGCATCGGGGTCGGCGAGGCGGTCGCGGACCACACCGACCGCGAGCTTGGCATGCCCGGCCTGGAGGATTTGGTCGGCCGCGTCGGTCAACCTGTAGTGGGCGACACCGTCGGTCGCCCGCGCCGCATCCACGGACCGCCCCAAGACCAGGAAGCGCTCCACGCGCTCCATGTGCAGCTCGTTCTCCAAACAGAACTCGAGGTACGCCTCGTCCGTGAGCCGGTCGCCGGCCAAGTCGAGGAAGAGGCGGGCGCTCGCTTCACGACTCCAGCCATCCCGGGTCTTGGGGAGTCGGGCCTTCACCAGGTCGGCCAGGCCGTGCCGTTGGGCCGTCGTGGGATGCTTGGTGAGGAGGTCCGGGATCTCGTCGGCGAGTCCGATGCCGCCGTGGCCGATGTCGGCCCACCACAGGTCGAGCAGTGCCTCGAAGACGGCGCCTCGGAGTTCCTCGTCCTTGACGTGGACCAGCGCCTTGTCGGCGACCTCGATTCCCTCTTGCAGCTCCAACGCGACCTCGCCGTCCTGGTCGAATCCGGGGTCGTACCCTTCGGCGAAGCCCCGGATGATGCCCAGGGATCCCCGGAGTGCGTCGTCCCAGCGCTTCGCGTCGAGGTGGCGGCGCGCCGTATCCACGTGGTGCGCCACGTCCCGCGACATCGAGCGTTGCGGCGGTTCCCATTCGTAGTCCATGGCGTCCCCCACGGACGCAGCGACCTCGTCCGGGTCTACCGGGGGATCGCGAGAGCGGCCTTTGCGGCCTGTGAGGAGTTCCCGCGCCACCGACAACAGCTCCTCGCGGGTCATGTCTTCCAGCGAATCCGGATCGAAGGCGGCGGAGGCTCCCTTGGCGGACGCGGCCGACCTGCCTGCCCCTCGCGTTCGGGTCATGGGGCGCCTCGCGGACCCCGTGCAAGCGCCCAGCCCATATCCCGCCCAGTAGCGCTCACTCCGCCGTGGCACCAAAGAAGCATACCTTCCCTCCCCGGGAACAGGAAGTGTGCGCACATTTCCTGCGGCATTTCGATCATTTCACCTACCGCCGGGGATGCATCCCGCTCTTGACTCGCCGTCCGGACCGGTGAAGTTATGGAATCCATATCGTGCCCCATATCACCCATTCTTCTCGCCTCCCAGGAGCCGTCCGGGAAGGTAGCGTGTGCCGCGCCGCTCGCCTTCTTGGACGAGGTAACCCTCCTCGACCAAGCGCTTGAGTTCCGCCTTGGCAGTCTCCCGCGTCACGTTGAACACGGAGCGATAGTCCGCGTTCTTGAGCGCCTCGTTCGCCTTGAAGTACGTGTTCAGCGGCGGCACCCGGCTCTCCAGCCAGCCCTTCGTCTGATGCAGGTCCGGCGTGAGCCGGTACGTCGCGCCCCTCCCCGGCGCCGCGGGCGGCGTCACAATTCCTAGCTGCACCATCTCCTGGATCTCCCGATAGGCCTCGTCCCGGTCGACGCCGCGGTTCAGGCGCCGGTAGTCCTCGTTGGTGAAGCCCTGCGGCTGCGCGAGGAGCACACGCCGCTGCCGGTCGTTCAGCGGAAGGCTCCGCACCGTGCGCTGCCACTCGGGCGAGGGGCCCTCGAAGACGGGCTCGTTGTGCAACGTGACGCGGAATTCGGCGCGGTCCGCATGGAGCTCCGGCGCCTTGAGGTAGGAGGCCTCCATCTCCTCGTGCATGCGCGCCACGCCTTCGCCCTCGTCGCGCATGATGCCCATGTCGGCCAGGAGGCGCACGATGAGGGGGTTCCTGCTTGCATGGGTGCGCCGGCGGTTCCGGAGGTCCTGGATGGTGACCGGCGAGACCAGCTCACCGGGGCTCGAGACCTCCATCCGGTCCTCGAAGAGCCACACCTCGATCTCGCGTCCCTGGTCCCCGTAGTCGCGGTGCGCCACCGCGTTCACGATGGCCTCCTGCCACGCGAACTCGGGGTACTCGGGGCGCTCGGTGAAGAAGAGGTTGTGCAGGCGCTCGGAGCGGCGGATCTGGGTGGCGAGCAACTGGTGCGTCTCGGGGATGAGCTTGGCGATGGGCGTCTCGATGCGGGCGACCTGGGTCACGTTCCGCTTCGCGCCGTGCTGGCGCTCCTTGCCGGCCACCCGGAAGACCCGCACGGACGCGCGGGGGTGCCAGCACGCCACGGGCGCCTTGCTGAACAGGAGCAGCGCCGCGTTGGTGATCCCGAACCCGCCGGGCTTCGGCGCGATGAGGCCGTAGTGGACGAGCGCGTCCTCCGGCTTGCGGTCCTTGTGGATGGTCCGCCTCAGGGTCTCGCGGACGAGGTCCAGGTCGAGGTCGTCCAGCGTGGCGTCCGGATGGATGCGTGGCTCGAACCCCACGCGCCGGTACGCCGCCTTGCGCTCGTTGATGACCTCCTGGGGCTCGCGGACGACCGTGTCCCCGACGCGGTACGGGAACCCGTTGCCCTCCACCATGACGGCCTCCGCCGCCGCGTCCACCTGGATGAGGATGACCTCGTGCCCGTCCAGGCGCTCGCGCTGCGCGCGGGCCCGCGGTGGCGACCGGAGCCGGCGCTCCGGCACGGCCAGGAAGTCCGCCACAGCGTCCTCAGGGTACCCGTGGCCGGTGGGCGTGCCATCGTCCTCGACGCCGAGGACCAGGAGCCCGCCGTCCGCGTTGGCGAACGCCGCGACGTACTCGGCGATCGCGTCCCGAACCTTGCGGCGGTCGAGGACGCGGGGCTGCTCCCCTGACTGGTCCCAGAGGGACTTGAACTCCAGGAACTGGCCCTCCTCGCGCTGGAGGAGGTCCTGGAGCTCGGTCGGCGTCAGCTCGAGGCTCAGGCTCCCACCTCCGCCGTCTCGAAGACCGCCTTCTCGTCGATGATGACGCCTCCACGCGGCGTCGTGATGAGCCTGGTGAACGGGTCCTGCACGCGCAGGAGCCTGGGGTGCGGGCTTCCGCAGTCGTACACGACGTAGAGCCAGTACCGGCCCCGGAGGTTGCAGGCCTTGGCCCACTCGTTCTCGCTCAGCTCCACGTCGCCGATCATGGCGCGCCCCTTCACCTCGATGGCGCGCTCCAGGGCCTTGAGCTTCGACAGCAGGTCGAAGCCCGGGTACTCGGGGAGCCCTGCGCTGCGCGCCAGGCTGGGCGAATGGACGTCCCGCACCGTGGCCCCGCGGGTCTCCTCGTAGCTCCAGGCGACGCGCATCGCGATGTCCTCCACTTCCTTGTCGTGCCGCTTGCGGTCCTCCGGGTCCGCCGAGGGCACAACGAGCGCGTGGGCCAAGAAGGTCACCTGGCCCGGCTCGATGAGGTCCGGCTCACGGCGCAGGACCGACAGCGCCTCCTCGCGACGCTCGCTGAGGTCGCCCTGCCGCTTCTTGATCTTCGTCAGGTCGCCCTTGGCCTTGGGGTCCCCCGCCACGGCCTTGTCCGTGAGGCGGGCGCGCGCAGCGGCCAGGTCCGCCTCCTGGTAGTCGTAGCCACGCTGGAGAAAGTCGAGGCGCTGCTCCAGGTCGGAACGAAACCTGGCCCGGAGCTGCTCCGCCATCCCGGCCGCCACGTTCTCGGCCGCGTGCGTGCGCGCCGCTTCGCGGGACGCCTGGGCCGCCGATGCAAGGCCCAATGCCGACGCGGGCACACCCTCGCTCTGGTTGAGGAGGAGCAGTTGCTCGACGGGGCACTCCTGGACGGGCCCGCCCTCCTCCTGGCGGAGCCCGACGAGGCGTTGCTCCAATACTTCCTCGTTGGCCAGCGGCCCCAGGTCGGGTGCGGCACGGCGCACGGTCGTGACCAGGGCTAGGTGGAACAGGTAGGGCCGCGACGCGTCCGGGTCCACGAAGACGCCGCCGCGAAGGGCCTGAGCACCGAACCGGGACGCGACCAAGCCGCGGATCGTGTCGAACACGGGCTCCCCGGGGCGCAAGAAGATGGCGTCCTCGGGGTCGGCGGGGCGGTGGATCGTGAACCGTGCGTGCGCCCGCTCGGGGTAGGCTTCGATGACGGGCCACAACGCATCGAGCGCGTGCGGTTTGCGGGGTTTCAACGTGAACATGCCGTCCACGTCGCCCTCGAGGCCGATGTCGAGCAGGGGACACGCCGCTTCCAGGAATCGCAGTACGTAGCCGGGGAGGAGCCGGCGGTACGTCTCGTGTTCAAGGCGCTGACGCTCGAGCGGGAGCCGCGAGGCGACGTCGCCTCCGTCGCCGTAGAGGCGGCGCTCCCGCTCCTCGATGGCCTCGATCTGCTCCTTCGTGAGGCGGCCCTCGACGCGCCGCGTGGCCTCCGCTGCGCCCTCGTTGGTGAGGGCTTGCTCCATGTACTCGCGGAGGCTCACGCCCTCGAACAGGCGGCCGACGACGTCGAACACCTTGTCCGTTCCGAGCTCCCGGCGCATCGTTTCCAGCTTCTTCAGCAGGGTTTCGAGGACCCGGCCCTCGCGGGTCTTGCCGGCGACGATGTTCGCGATGACGACGGGGTCGTGCATCTGCTTGTAGCGGTGGATGCGCCCCATGCGTTGCTCCAGACGCGCGGGGTTCCAGGGGACGTCGTAGTTGACCATGAGCCAGCAGAACTGGAGGTTGATGCCCTCGCCGGCGGCGTCGGTTGCCACCAAGTAGCGGGCCCCTTCCTGGTCGGCTGGCCGCCGGAAGAACTCGACCTGCTCCTCCCGTTCGCGCCAGTCCATCCCGCCGTGCACCTGCGCGACCTGGCCGGTGAAGCCGATGCCCTCCAGCTTGCGGAAGAGGAACTCGAGCGTGTCGCGGTGCTCGGTGAAGATGATGACCTTCTCGTCGCGGTACCGGGGGTCCTGGAGGAACTCCCTCAGCTTCTCGAACTTGGACTCCTCGCCGAGGGCGTAGACGCGACGCGCGAGGTCGAGGAGCTCCTCAACCTGGTCGCGTTCGACCTGGAGCTCGGCGAGGTTGAGGGCCACTGTGCCGCCGAGCAGCTTCTCCTCCGCCTCCTCGCTCTCCTCGCGCCCCTCCGCGCCCTCCTCCTCGTCACCGGTCTTCTCCTCGAGCACGTCCTTCGTCGTGTCCAAGCGTCGCTGCGCGGCGACGAGCTGGTCCTCCGTCATGCGGCCCGACGCGATCGCCTCGATGAAGTCGTCGAGCTTGGCGAGGCGCCGCTCGAACGAGCGCAGGAGCGCGTACGTGGAGCTGGCGAGCCGGCGCTGGAACACGCTCATCGCCAGACGGGCCGCGGACCGGTTCAGCAGGCGTGCGCGATTGTAGTAGGTCTGGATGTACTCGGTGGTGGAGTCGTACAGGGCCTGCTCGCTCGTGGGGCCCGGGGTGAGGTCGTAGCTCAGCGTGTCGGACACGCGCGTGGGGTAGATGCGCGAGCCGTCGTAGCGGACCATCTCCTCCTTCGTCCGTCGCAGGAAGTGGCGGCGGCGCGCCTCGGCCGGGTAGGCGTGGAAGGCGTCGATGGTGGCGAGCGTCTCGGGTTCGAGGAGGCGCCAGAGCGCGTAGTAGGGGAAGTCCTTCCCCATGTGGGGCGTGGCCGTCAGGAACAGCAGGTGGTTGGTGTGCCACGCCAGGGACCACCGCTCCTCGTCGGACGGGATTCCTGCGAGGGCCTCGGCGACGCGGTAGCGGTCGGTGCGTCGGATGCGGAAGTCGGCCTCGCGGTCGGCGGAGAGCTTGTGCGCCTCGTCGAAGATGACGAGGTCGTAGGGTTCCGTGGTCTCGTCCTGCAGGCGGCGGAACGTTCGCTCGCCGGCGAGCGTGTCGACGCTGACGATCGCGAGGCCGCCCTCGGGGTCCGCGAACGGGTTCCCGGCGCGGGCGTCGGCACCGCTGATGATGCGGAAGCGGAGGTTGAACAGGGTGCGCAGTTCCCTCTCCCAGTTTCCGACGAGACCTGCGGGCGGGACGATGAGGACGCGTCGGATCAGGCGCCGCGTGAGCATCTCGCGCACGTAGAGTCCGGCCATGATGGTCTTGCCCGCGCCCGCGTCGTCGGCGAGGAGGAAGCGAAGCCGGGGGTGCGGCAGCAGGTGGTCGTAGACCGCGAGGCGTTGGTGGGGCAACGGGTCGATGAGCGCGGTCTCGGTGGCGAAGGCCGGATTGAACAGGTGGCCGTAGGTGAGCCGTTCGCCCTCGGCCACGACGCGCACCGCGACGCCCCGGGCCGTGAAGTCGAGCGGGGGCACATGGCCGGGCTCGACGCCGCTCGTTGTCGGCGTGGCGAGAATCTGGGGACCGTCGTCGCCGGGCGGCCCGCCCAACTGCTCGGCGCGCAGGATGCGCTGCCACGCAAGGCCGGACGGACGGGTCTGCCCGTTCTCCCAGCGGTTCACGGACGCGAAAGAGACGCCCATGCGCTCGGCGAAGCGCTCCTGGGTAAGGCCGAGCTTGCCGCGGAGCCGCTTGATACGATCCGCGTAGTCTTCAGGGGGTTCGGGTGCTGGGAACGGCACGGTGCCACCGGTTGCAGGGCTGGAACCCATGCACCCGACGCCCGTCGGGTGGCGTCTCGCGTGCGTCGAAGCGCATGGTATCGCAGGTGCTATATGCGCCCCTTTTTATGCGCCTTTCGGTCGTTGAAATCCGATCCGGTCCTGACGGGATGGATACGACCGTGTCCCACCTCGTCCGCCGTCTAGGCGTCCGAGCCGCAGTCTAACGCTCGAATTGAGCCGCGCCGCGAAGCGTCGTCGGCTCGAATGACTCCTATGTAGGTCTGCCGCTTGGATGCGGCGGGTGGCTTATGAAGGCGCGCGTTTGGACAGGCGGAAACAATCTGGGCCCCGGTGAATCGACGGGCCCGGCGATCG
>JBQTJL010000383.1:0-1957 GCA_052387135.1 Methanobacteriota archaeon
GGAGCGCGTAGAGGATGTCGAAGCCGGCGAGCCAGAACAGCGCGGCGGCGGAAAGGAGGAGCACCGGAAGGGACCCGTCGAACGAGCCCGTCATCGCAAGGTACCCGCCCATCGGCGCGGGCGCCCACGCCGCCCCGAGCCCGAAATGACAGGCCGCGGTCCAGCGCTTGAGGAAGGGGTAGACGACGAACGCGGCGACGAGGAGCGGCGAAAGAAGAAGGCAGAGCCGGTTCAAGAGCCCGGCCGCGGCGACGAGACCCAGCGCGGAGGCCGCCGCGATCGCCCACGCGGTCCGCTGCGAAAGCTCGCCCGCCGGCAGCGCCCGGTCCGCGGTCCGCGGGTTCCGGAGGTCGATCTCCTTGTCGATGAGGCGGTTCAGCGTCATCGCAAGGGTCCGGGCCGAGATCGCCGCGACGACGGCAAGGAGGAACACGACCTCGACCGGGCGCGCGAGCGTCCCGGACGGCTCGTACGCGAAGGCCATCCCCGCGAAGACGAACGGGAGGCTGAAGAGCGAATGCTCGATCTTCACGAAGTCGAGGAGCGCGCCGGCCTTCACCGCGTCCCCTCGTCCTGGCCGGGAAGCCCGAGCGAGGCCCAGAGCGCGTCGACGCGCCGCTTCGTCGCGTCGTCCATCTCGATCACGGGCGGCCACTCGCGCGTGTACCCTTCCTCGGGCCACTTCTTCGTCGCGTCGATCCCGAGCTTTCCGCCAAGGTCCCGCATCGGCGAGGCGTGGTCCAGCGTGTCCGTCGGCATCCGGTCGAGGAGCAGCGTGTCCCGCGCGGGGTCGTAGCGGCCCGGGAACGCCCAGAGGACCTGCTGCCAGTCCTGCACGTCGACGTCGTCGTCGACCACGATCAGGATCTTCGTGAACATGAGCTGGCCCAGACCCCAGAGCGCGGTCATCACCTTCCGCGCGTGTCCCGGGTACCGCTTCCGGATCGAGACGATCGCGAGGTTGTGGAAGACGCTCTCGACGGGAAGGTTCATGTCGACGATCTCGGGGAGCACGGTCCGGATCGCAGGAAGGAAGATCCGTTCGACGGCCTTTCCCATGAACGCGTCCTCTTGCGGCGGGCGGCCCACGATCGTCGTGCAGTAGATCGGATCGCGCCGGTGCGTGATCGTCTCGATGTGGAAGACGGGGAAATCGTCCGGCATCGAATAGTAGCCCGTGTGGTCCCCGAACGGACCCTCCCGTCGCCGTTCGCCGGGCTCGACGTGGCCTTCGAGCACGATCTCGGCGTTCGCGGGCACCTCGAGATCGATTGTCTTGCACTTGACGAGCGGCACGCGTTCGCGGCGCAGGAACCCGGCGAACATGAGCTCGTCGAACCCTTCCGGGAGCGGGCAGATCGCGGAAAACATCGTCGCGGGATCGCACCCGATCGCGACCGCGACCTCGAGCCGCTTCCCGAGCCGTTCCGCCTCGAAGAAATGCGCGGCTCCTCCCTTCTGCGTCTGCCAATGCATGCCGGTCGTCCTCTCGTCGTAGACCTGCATGCGGTACGTCCCGACGTTCCGGTCGCCGGTCGCGGGATCGCGCGTGACGACCAGCGGAAACGTGATGTAGGGCCCGCCGTCCATCGGCCAGCACGTCAAGATGGGGAACTGGGAGAGGTCGGGTGCGGCCATCGTCACTTCTTGGCAGGGTCCGCGACCGACGAGCTTCGGAGGAAACGCGAGGGCGTCCTTCACGAGCTGCATCAATTCGGGGGCCTGGTCCAACCCTTCACGGATCGAGGTGGGGAGCTTCGGTTTCGCGAACTTCGCAAGGTGCGCGCCGACCTCGTCCGGCGTGCGGTCGCCGAGCGCGGTGTTCATCCGGGCGACGGTGCCGAACCCGTTGATGAAGACCGGGACGTCGAAGCCCTTCGGGCGCTCGAAGAGGAGCGCCGGGCCGCCGGATTTCGTGACGCGGTCCGTGATCTCCGCGATCTCGAGCGCCGGGCTC
>JBQTJL010000384.1:0-4381 GCA_052387135.1 Methanobacteriota archaeon
CGCCGTACTGCTCGAGCCACTGTTCGACCACGGCAAAGGCGGCGACGGCCACCGCGACGAAGACGGCGACGAGCGTGCCGCGGCGGACGGTCCACTTGAGCTTCAGGTCGATGTCGAAGAGCTGCGCCTTCAGGATCCCGTACGTCAGGAACACGGGGAACCCGAGGTCGGCGACAAAGAAGGCCGCGACGGGGAGCACCGCGATCGACTGGTTCAACCCTTCTTGGAGGACGAGCCGGTCGATCGCTTCGATCCCGACGATCGACGCGTCGCGGACGCCGAACGCGATCACGAAAAGGCCGAGCCGTCGGCGCTTCTCGCTGCCCTTCGGAGCCCGGCGCCACGCCGACACGGCCGCGACGATCGCGTACGAGGAGACGATGGCGATCCCCACGAAGAGGCGGACGAAGAGATCGCCGTGGACGCCCCCGAACGTGGGGTGCGGCACCCACGCCCCTTCCGGGTGCGCCATAAAGTAGGCGGTGGTGGCGACGGCCCCGGCGCCGATCGCGGCGCGCCCGAGGGGCGTGCGGAGCGGCGCGACGAGCGGCGTGTCGAGGGCGACTCCAAGGAACAGCAGATAGAGCGCGGTCCCCGCGACGCCCCATGCGACCATGTTCATCACGTGCATCCCGACGAGGGCCGCATAGTGCCGCGGGGCTTCCGGAAGGAGCAGCGACTCGATGCCGCCGCCGTAGATGAAGGCCGCCCCTTCGAGGAAGAGGAGCGCGGCAAGGAGCCGGTTCGCGGTGCGCCGCGGGGCGGCGAAATAGACGACCCCCGAGAGCACGAGCACAAGGGCGCCGCCGAGGAATCCGAGGGTCGCGAGGGCGAGGAGCGCGTCCGTTTACACCACGCCTCCGTCGTCGTCCCTTGCGCCTGCGCTTGCCGCTAGGGCGCGTGCGCGCCCTGCGCCTCGGTCGCTTCGCTCCCTCGGGCCTGCGCTTGCGCTCGTCACGCCGCGCCCCCCGCCGTGGTCGCGGCCCGCTCGATCGTCCGTACCTCGGCCGGCGAAAGCCCGAGCTCCGTGGCGAGCGTCGCGAGCACGTCTCGCTCCCTCTCCGTGACGACGCCGTCCTGGAGCGCGCTATCGAGCGCGGCACGGTACACCTCGTGCTTGCGGACCGTCCGGTATTCATCCGTGTCGCGGACGCCCGGAAGGAGCGCACCGGCGAACCGCCCCGCGAGCCGCTCGACGCGTCGGAACACGAGTCCGATCGCGACCGCGGCGCCGAGGCCGAACGCCCATCCTTCGAAACCGAGCGCGCGCTCGGCGACCTCGCTTGCGAGGAGGAAGGCGAACGCGAAGGCCGCGACCACCGTGCTCTTCTCGACCGCGAAGCGGACCTTCAAGTCGATGTCGAAGAGTTGCGTCTTCAGCACGCCGTACGCGAGCACGCCGACGAACGCGATCGTGAGGAGCGGCATGCTTTGCGTGAAGACGATCCCCCAGAAGACCGAGCCGTACGGGTCGCCGTACGGGAGGACGAGAAGCAGGAGGACCACCCAGTAGAGGTCGCGGAACACGAACGCGGCCGCGTACGCCTTGGCCCTGGACTTCCCCGGACCCATGGGCGTCCGGCGCCAGCTGTCGAGCGTCGCCACGAGGCCGAACAGGGAGACGAGCGCGGAGATCCGCAGCGTCCAGACGAAGCCGGGGCCGGGCAGAAGGCCCCATGGTGCAAACCAAGGTTCAGCAAGGCCCGCGATGAAAAGGTCCGGCCTCGCAACGCGGAAGGCTTCGGCGGCGGCGAGTCCCGATAGGAGGATCGGCCAGGCCGCCCGGTGCCGCAAGGGGCCGACGAGCGGCGTATCGAGCGCCACGCCGAGGAACCCCAGGTAGAGGAACGGGAACGCGATGTGCAAGACCGAGTGGACGGCCGCCGTCCCATAATAGCTCGAAGCGTCCGACACGAAGAGGCCGATGCCGTCGTCGCAAGCGGTCACGAGCAAGCCTTCGAGGAACAGAAGGACTGCGAGGGTCCGGTTCAGCGCGCGCCGGGGCGCCGCGCCGTAGACGACCCATGCGGCCGAGATGCAGACGACGACGGCGACGAGGCCGAGGAGGCCCCATGGGTTCCAGATGAGACCCACCTATGCGACCCCCTTTCGAGGGCCGGCGCCGGCGCCAGGGACGGATAGCACCTCGCGTTCGAGGGCAAGGGCGTCGGACGCTGCTAGCCCGAGCTGGTCCTGGAGCGTCGCGAGCACGTTCCGCTCGCCATCCGTGATGACGCCGTCCTGGATCGCGCTTTCGATCGCCGCGCGATAGACCTCGCGCTTCCGCACCGTCCGGTATTCGGCGGTGTCGACGACGCCGGGCATCGCCCGGTCGGCGAGCCGGTCCGCCGCCCGTTCGAGCGGACGGATCGCGAGCACCATCACGCCGGCTGCGACCGCGGCCGCGACGACGCCGTACTGCTCGAGCCACTGTTCGACCACGGCAAAGGCGGCGACGGCCACCGCGACGAAGACGGCGACGAGCGTGCCGCGGCGGACGGTCCACTTGAGCTTCAGGTCGATCTCGAAGAGCTGGTAGCGGAGGATCGCGTAGGAGAGCGCGAGGAGCGACGTCGAGATCCCGATGAGGAACAACCATTCGAAGGTCGCCGACCACTCGCCGCCAAGGAGGATCGGTGCGAGGAAAACGATCCACGTCACGTCGCGGACGCCGAACGCGAACGCGTACGCGGCTCCCTGGGCGCGCGCGGCGCTCCCCGCCGGCGCCGTGGACCACATCGTCACCGCCGCCGCGAAGCCGAACAGGAACACCGCGATCGCGGGTAGGAGAAGGACCGGGACGAACCACGGCCCCGGAATCGTGACGACCCCGGAGAACGCGCCGAACCGCACCCCTGCGATGAACTCGTCGGTCCGAGCGATCTGAAGGAGCGCCAACCCCACGGCGGCCGCGACCGTGAGGACGCGCACGGGACGCATCGAGACCGGGCGGGCGAGCGGTGACGCGAGCGTCCCGATGAAGAGGAGGTAGGCCGCGGCGTTGACCCCGAAGGCGACGTCGATCGCGGCCTGCGCGGCGTAGGCGGTCGCGGGGCGGTCGCTGAGGAAGAGGATGGCGGCACCTCCGTTCACGAGGGCCTCGAAGAAGAGGACGAGGCCGAGGAGCCGGTTCGCCGTCCGGTCCGGCCGCGCAAGGTAGACCGTCGCCGCGAGCGTCGCCCCAAGGAGGCACACGGCGACGTTCCCCAGCGCGAACGGGTCCCACGAGAGGGCCAACTAGGGCGCCTCCTCGGGCGACCGGCGCATCCTCGTTCGGTTCCTCCCCACGCCGCGCCATCCGCGCGACGGGTGAAAAGCATTGCCCCTTTCCCTAGCCCCCGCCCTCCCTCGCCCAGGCCCTCGCCTCGCGCTAGCGCTAGCGCTCGCCCTAGCCCTTAACCAATTTCCCCAACCAGACCTCGATCTCCTTCACCGTCTGCAGGTCGCCCTTCTCACGACCGATGGTGAGTCCGCGTTCGTACGCGGCCCGGGCCCCGGCGGCGTCGCCCGCGCCAGCGAGCGCCCGCCCCAGTTCGCGCCACGCGGCGGACCAGTCCGCCTTCGCCTCGACGCAGGCCCGGAACTCGGCGGCGGCAAGCTCATACGATCTCGCGTCGAGGAGCGCGCGGCCGTAGAGGTAGCGGAGCATCGGGTTCGCCGGCGAGGCTTCGGCCTTGGCCTTGAGAGTCGCGAGGTCGGCCACGGGACCGCATCCGCGTGCGAGGTCAAGGGGCTGTCGGGCAATGTTCTTGTTTTCTTCATTCTCGAGGCGTGTGGGTCTTCGTCCCACCTCGGCTCGGTCGTCGCCGGTTTTCCATGCTCGTGGCCGTGTGGTTTTTCTTTCCGCCCCCCGGCCGGCGTCTGCGGCCTCCGCGTCCCGAATGGCTTCGTCGTCCTCGTCTCGGTTCTCGCCGCGCCTTGTGAAGTTCCTGGGCGCGGCTCGTCCCTCGCCTCGGACTCCTTGCCCTCGGGCCGCGGAGGCTCGCATCCGCTCGGCGCTAGGGCGCCTGCGGGCGCCCTGCGCCTCGGCCCTGCGGGGCCTCGGCCGGGCGGCGGGGGAGGCGACGACGCTTCTCCCGCGACGACGAGCCGGTGGGGCGGACGGGAGACCGGACGGCTCGTCGCTCGGGACTACTTACTTCCTACTTACTTAGTACGTATCCTTCCGTGCGTGCGGGCGGGCCAACCTCAGCGTGGGGAGCGTCGTTGGTTCCCCCCGCCGCCGGGCCAGGCGGCCGCGCGCGGATGCGGGCCGAGGCCAAGGAGGAGGCGCCGAGGGAGGAGACGCCTCCAGGAATCGTACAAAGAGGCGTCGACGACCGAGGCGACGACGACGCGGGCCTCGTCCCGCAGACGCCGCGGACGCCGGCACGGGGGCGGA
>JBQTJL010000385.1:0-5859 GCA_052387135.1 Methanobacteriota archaeon
ACGAGGGACTCGCGGACGAACGGGATCGCAAGCGACCGGACGCCGAGGAGGCCCGCGGAAAGCCCCCACGCGTGCCACGCGACGCCGAGGACCGAGTTCGGGATCCCCCCGAAGAGCTTCGCGTACGGCGTGTCGACGACGGCCGCGCACGGGGCCTTCGTCACGTCGCACACGGCCTTGCCAAGGCCCTGCGTCTCCTGGAGGACGCCGTAGGCGACGAGCGTGAAGTAGGCCGCGTTCGCAAGGCCCAGCACGGACGCCACGAGGAGGAGGACCGGACCCAAGACCACGACCGCGGCATCCGCGGGCCTACGGAAAAAGGTAGGGGCGCGCCGCGCCAACAGCACGGCGCGCCCGGGACCCGGAGACCGGAACCGGGGGAGGTCGGAAACCGGTCGTTCGTGGGGATTCCGGGCTACGTGCCGATGGTTCCGAGGATATTTCTCGCTATCCTCGCTGCAGCCTCTGCACCAAAAACGCTTCTAAGGACGGCGGACACGAAGTCGTCATGACGACGGACCCCCGAGACGAAGGCCCCGCGAGCCCGCGGCTCACGCCGCGGCAACGCATCGCCCTCCTTGCCGCGGTCCGCGCCGGATACTACGAGATCCCGCGCCGCGTGACGCTCCGGGACCTCGCGGGCGAGATGACGATGAGCGCGACGGCGCTCTCCGAGCTCTTGCGCCGCGCCGAAGCCACGCTCGTCCTTGCCTATGTCGCCGCGGACCGCGACGAGGCTCCGCTCGAAGAAGTTTGAGTGCCCGGAGCCGAAAAACGTGGGGAGGAGCCACATGGGCCTCGCCATGCGCTCCGTGGTCTGGTCAGGCCTTCACGGGGAGGAGGTGAAGACCGGGTCTTCGGATTCGGCACGCCTCCGGGCCCGCTTTCATGCCCCCGGGAATATTTCAGTCCACCCCCCCTGCATCCTGTTCGCTACGGGGAGGTGCGAGCGCTGGGGCTGGGGCTAGCAAGCGCTTGCGCTAGGGCCGGGGCCGGGCGCCCCGCGCATGTACGTATAAAGTAAGTATAAAGTACGTATCCCTCACCCTCCCGCGCCCTAGCCCCAGCCGTAGCCCGAGGCCTAATCCTTCTGGAAGACGAGGTGGGTCCGTCCGACCACGATGAGGTCGCCGACCTTCACGGGGACGCGGCCTCCCCGCGGGAGCCGGGCGAAGTTCACGTAGGTCCCGTTCGACGAGAGGGCGTCGACGAGATCGAGCCCGTCGCGGGAGGCCTGGATCTCGGCGTGGCGGCCCGAGACGAACGGGTCGTGGGAGAGACAGAGCGCCCGGTCGCGCTCGCGGCCGATGGTCCAGCGCGGGCCGGCCCCGGAGAGGGGGAACCGGAGGCCGGCCGAGGGTCCGTCGAGATGGAGTAGGTGGCCCCGGCCCTCGCCGTCCGTCGGCGCCGACGCGGTCGCGGACACCGTGCCGGCGGCGTCGTCGCCGCCGGGGTCGGCGGACGGCATCGTGCGTTCCATCTGCCGGATCTGCGGGCCGCCTTGCGGTTCGAGCTTGCCGAGGTCGGCGATCGCGACCGAGAGCGCGAAGAGCCGCTGCGGCACGACCTGGTACTCGACGACCGGGCCCGTGACGCGGCGGCCGTGGAGCGCCTGCACGAAGCCGCGCTCCTCGAGGCGCGCGATGTGCTTCAGGGCCGATTGGCGAGACATCGCGAGGGCTTCCGCGAGCTCTTCGCCGTACCGAGGGAGCGTGAGGAGCCCCAAGAGGCGGAGGCGCTGCGGGTTCGCGAGCGCGGAGAGATCGAGGGCGAGCGTCTGCAGCACGTCGTCTTGGATCAGGGCGTTTGCCGTGAGACCACCTCCTGGCGTTCGAGCGCTTCGGCGAAGGCCCGTGCGCTCGCGAATCTTCGGGTCGGATCGGGGTCGAGACCCTTCTGCAGGATCGCCTGGACCCCGGCCGCAAGCGGCGGGGCGGCGTCCTTGACCCAGCGGGAACCGGGGGGCGCCCCGTGCAGGCACTCGTAGAGGACGGCCGCCGCGGCATGGAGGTCCGTGCGGACGTCTCCCTGCACCGTTCCGGAGAGGAGCTCGGGCGCCATATAGGAAAGGGTCCCTGCAGGGCTCGTCCCCGGCGACATCCGTGTCTTTCCGTCGCCGCCGCGGTCGGCGATGCCGAAGTCGGCGAGCTTGGCCCGGCCCGAAAGGTCGACGAGGATGTTCGACGGCTTCACGTCCCGGTGGACGATGCCCGCGGCGTGGACCGCGTGAAGGCCGCGGAGGACGTCGAGGAGCAGCGGGACGGCCTCGCCCGTCGGGAGCCGGCCGCGGGCACGGAGCACGTCGCCGAGGCTGCCGCCTTCGACGTGCTCCATCACGAGGACGGGGAGGCCGTCGTGCTCGGCGACCTCCTCGACCCGGACGATGTTCGGGTGCCGGACGCGCGCGGCGAGGCGCGCCTCGCGGAGGATCGCCTCGCGGACCGCTTCGTCCGTCTGCCAGGGCCCCAACGGCTCCTTGAGGACGACGAGCCGGTCGCGGACGCGGTCGCGGGCGAGCCACGTGCGGCCGCCGCCCCCTTCGCCGAGGAGACGGAGGCGTTCATAGGTCGAGGTGCCGTCCCCAGCCCGCGCAAGGAGCACGGAGCTCTTCGCGTAGTGGAGGAGCACGCGCTCCTCCTCGGGGACGATGCGGAGGCGCTCCCGGAGCGCCGAAAGGAACTTCACGTCCTCGTCGATCGTGCCCCGCGCGAGCGAGGCCTCGAGGGCGGCCCGGTACGTCTCGATCCGCTGCCCGTAGAGGGCGGCGGCAACACCCGTCTCGGCCTCGGCGCGGCCGAACGAGACGAACCGGCGCGCGAACTTCATCCCGGGGATCAACGTCGCGGAGAATCCCACGACGCCAAGGAGCGCGGGGACCGGAGGCGCGGCGACGAGCGTGCCGACGCCGAAGGCCGCGGCGCCGCCTGCGAACGCGCCCGCGAACCCGGCCGAGGAGGCGGCGGCGCGCCGGGTGCGTTGCGGGAGGTCCGCGACCCAAAGCCTCGCCATGCCGTACGCGATGACGCCGACACCGGCGAGGCGCCAGAGACCCACGGTCTCGAGCCGGTTCTGGAGCGTGAGGACGCCTTCGACGGCGCCCCACGCGAGCGCGGCGAAGATCGCGAACGCGACGCGCCGGTCGCGCCGCGCGTCGGACTCGGAGCGGGCCTGCCGGGCCGCATCGTGGGTCTGGAGCGCGATCGCAAGACAGACGGCCGTGAGGACGGCAAAGAGCGTCGTGAAGGAAACGTTCTCGACCGTCGGCCCATACCGCAGCAGCCACGAGCCATAGAACGCGAGGTTGTTCGAGGAAGCGAACCCGAGGTACAGCCCGAGCCCCGCGAGCAAGGTCGCCGACACGATCGCCGTCCGTGGCGTGGGGGCCGCGCGGCGGGCCGTGTTCAGCGCGCCGATCGCGACGCCGAAGCTTGCGAAGAACGGCGCCATGACGAGGATCGGGAACAGCGGCCCCCATCGCGCGAAGGGTAGGCCTTCCCCGTCGACGGAGATGCCGCCGAAGAGGAGCCCGGGGCGGGCAAGGAGGACCGCGATCGAGGCCACGGGGGACGCGAAGGCGGAGATCCGGAGGAGGTGGAAACCCCGCTCGAAGCGTCCCGTCGCGGTCTGCGCCGCCGCGAACTCGACGAGGAAGTAGGGCAAGGGGAGGTAGCAGACGAGACCCACGAGGAGGAGCGTCGGCGCGATCGCCACGAGACGCGGGTCGTTCGCGAGGTTCCAAAGCGTGATCTGGAGCCCCCAGACGATCGCGAACAGCCCGAAGGCGACGGTCCCGCGAGGGCGGGCCGAGCCGGCCGAGAGCGCGAGGACGCCGACCGCGGCGACGCCCAGGGCGCTCGCCACGCCCCAAGCGGCCGTCGCGGTCGCCAAGTCGAAGATGTCCCAGCCCATCGTCTCACTCCAAACATCCGGGGCCGCATGGCGATCGAATCAGCGGAAGACGTCCCAGGAGATGCCCCCTCCGCGCCGAGACGCCCTGCCCGCGACAAGAACGGCGGCGGCCTCGCAACGGCCAAGCTGCACCCGTGGAATCCGGCAAGAGGACCTCCTGGAGATCGTGGTGCGAACAAGAGGATGGACCCTTCTTGAAGGTTGTTCCCGGACCACGACAAGCGCCGGCTTGCGTCCGCGTTCACCGTGGCCCCGGCGGGCCGCTTATTCGAGGCATCCGGGACGGCACGGGTTCGGGCGCGGTTCCGGTCCCGGATCCGAGACGATGCCCGGCGAAGTCGCATGGCGCGGCGGGTCGCCCGGTTCGGGTTGCGGCGGCTCCGCGGCACCGGAGCCTGCGCCCAGCCCGACCGCGATGGCCGCAAGAAGGATGGCCTGCAATCGCGTCATTCCGTTCCCCCGGGGTAGCTCTGTCCCTCGGGAGCCTAAAGGCCTTCGGACCCCCAGATGAATCGAACGGTTCCGCCGAGGTTATCACGAGATAAGGGGGATGCAGCCGGGCCGGCATGGGTTCGGACTCGGTCCGTCCTCCGCGACGGCGCTAAGGCCCACGATGTAGTCGCCGCCCTCGCCGGAGGTCTCGGTCGGGCGGACGAACCACGTTCCGGTCTGTTCCAGCCGGAACTGCGCGACCTCGCGCATGGTGGTCGAGGCGACGACGGTTCCGGATGGATCGATGAGCTCGAGGCGGACCGGGCGCTCCGACTTGTGCGCGATCGAGAAGACGACGAGGTCGCCCTGGACGCCGTCCAGCGAGTACGTGTCGGCCGTGTCGCCGGTCGCCGGGGAGAGGCGCCCGCCGAAACAGAGCGACGGCGCGACGATCGCGCCCATCGGGGAGGCACCCGCGTCGCGGCCGGTGCCCGCGTCCGGCGCGCCGATTTGGGAGATCTCGGTGCGAAGCAGTGCGAACTGGTACGAGCCGGAGCCGGGGAGCGGGACGGAGTCCGTCGCCTCGACCCCTAGCCAGACGTTCCCGAGGTCGGGGGTCGCGAGTGCCAGCGGGATCGCGTTCGTCTGCATGATGTTCCGCGTCGCTTGGCGGTTCTCGTTCACGGGGGTCGTCCGCAGCGTGACGTCGGCGACGATCACGCCTTGGACCGTCGTCATCGCGCACCCGATCACGCCGCTCGACGGGTGGTCGATCCGGAACCAATCTCGGTCCGAGGCCGCCGGCGTGAGGTTCGCCTGGTAGGTGCCGGGAGCGGGGAGGCGTGTCGCGCTGGAGGCCGAGGGACTCGCGTCCTCGCCGGTCCCCGCGTCGTCTGCGCCCGTCGATGAGAACGCCGTCGGAGCGACGAGGACAAGGATCAAGACCGTCGCAACGAGGCAGCGACGTTCGAACGTGGGCATGGGACTCCCGCCGTCGGCTGGCCCGAGTCTCCCGTGTCCCGAGCCTCTCCGATGGAACGGCAACCACATGCCGCTTCCTTAAGGTACCGGCCGGCTGCAACGCGGAAGATGCAGGGTTATGACACGCCCCCAGCACCGGTGCTGGACGCGCTACCCAAGCTGAAGGACGAGGTGGGTCCTTCCCACATTCACCACATCTCCGACGCGGAGCGGGACCCGGCCCCCGCGCGGGATCTTCGCGAAGTTCAGGTGCGTCCCGTTCGAGCTGAACACGTCGACGAGCTCGGGCCCGGGCGCGGCGAGCTGGATCTCCGCGTGCGCGCCCGAGACGAACGGGTCGAGCTCGAGGGGGACGTCGCGGTCCTTCGCGCGGCCGATGGTCCAGCGCGTGCGGCCCTCGGACAGAGCGAACACGACCCCGATCGCGGGGCCCGTGAGCGCGAGGAGCTGGTATGTTCCCGAGGCGACCGGGCCGGCGGGCGCGCCGCGCCGGGGCCCCGCGTAGCCCGCGACGCCCACGGTGCGGTCCGAAGGGCG